>SHLN01000306.1 GCA_004283105.1 Acidimicrobiia bacterium | reverse complement strand
CCTCAATCCGGCTCTAGAACCGCTCTAGGTGACCAGAACTCAAGCGAATCCGGGGGTTCTTGGCCATATCACCCCCGCCCTCTATCCTGCCAAACATATGTTCGTTCTAGGTATCGATCCCGGTCTTGCCGTGTGCGGGTACGCGGTTGTCGAAAAGACCACTGCCGGTGAACGAGCGATCACCGCCGGTGTCGTCCGTACGGATTCCGGAGAGCCGATTGCCGTCCGCCTTGCCGAGCTCCATCGAGACCTCTCCAGTGTCGTTCAAGAGCATGAACCCGATGTCATGGCCATCGAGCAGGTCTTTACGAACCGCAATCTTCAGACGGCCATCTCGGTCGGCCGTGCCTCGGGCGTTGCTCTGCTGGTTGCTGCCCAAGCCGGGATTCCCGTCCATGAGTATTCGCCGTCGGCGGTGAAAGCTTCCGTGGCCGGATACGGCAAGGCAACCAAAGACCAGATTCGTTACATCGTGACCTCGCGTCTCAAGCTCAAGAGCCGCCCCGAGCCGGCCGACGCGGCCGATGCACTTGCGATTGCGCTTTGTTACCTGCAAGGTGGGGTTGGCATGGAACACCTTCACCAGGCGGGCACACTCCAATGATCGGCCGGATACGAGGCCTCGTTGTGTCGCGGGTGCCCGGGACCGTCGTGCTCGAGGCCGGTGGTCTCGGGTATGAGATAGCGATTACGCCGCGCGGGCTCTCCGAGCTGCCGGTCCTCGGCGAGGAGGCGGTCATTCATACCCACCTCCATGTCCGGGAGGATCAGCAGGCTCTATACGGGTTCCCATCCGAGAGCGAGCGGGACATCTTCCGCGTGCTGCTCGGCGCGAGCGGCGTCGGCCCAAAACTGGCCATGGCCATCATCGCGACGCTTCCCCCTTCCGAATTGCGCCGCGCCGTAGGCTCCGACGATGTCTCGGCTCTCGAAGCCGTGCCCGGCGTCGGGAAACGTACGGCGCAGAAGCTCATTCTCGAGCTCCGGCCCCGGCTCGAGCTCGGCGACGGCGAGCTGCCGGGCGACGGTGGCGGCCTCGCCGAAGTCCGGGCCGCTCTCGAATCGCTTGGATTCGGTGCTCCTGAGATCCGGGAAGCTCTGCAGGCCGTCGCAACCGACGGGCCGACCGAGCAGGTGCTCCAGCAGGCGCTGCAAGCTCTTGGGAGGGCATCGTGAGAGAAGAAGGGTTGCTCGCAGGTCCCACGCTTCCCGAGGAGGAGGCGTTCGAGGTGGGGCTCAGGCCCCGCGAGCTGAGCGAGTTCGTTGGACAGGAGGCCCTCAAGGACCGCCTCTCCATCTTGATCGAAGCCGCCCAGGGACGCGGCGAGCCCCTCGATCACGTCCTCTTTTCCGGCCCGCCCGGGCTCGGTAAGACGACGCTGGCCGCCATTCTTGCCAACACGATGGGCGCGCAATTCCGGATCACCTCCGGTCCCGCCCTCGAACGCCCCGGCGACCTGGCCGCCGTCATCACGAACCTCGACCGGGGTGACGTGCTCTTCATCGACGAGATCCACCGACTTCCCAGGACTGTCGAGGAGGTCCTCTATCCGGCCATCGAAGACTTCGCCCTGGACCTGGTGGTGGGCAAGGGCCCGGCCGCTCGCAGTATCCGACTCGACTTGCCGCGCTTCACGCTCGTGGGTGCCACTACCCGGGTGGGCCGGGTGTCTTCGCCCCTGCGTGATCGATTCGGAGTCATTGACCGTCTCGACTACTACCCGCCCGAAGACCTGCAGAAGATCGTCGAGCGGACGGCGGCCATCCTCGAGGTCGACGTCACCGACGCGGGCGCAGCCCTCATCGCCACCCGCAGCCGCGGAACGCCCCGGATTGCCAACCGGCTCCTGCGAAGGGTGCGCGACTACGCGGTGGTGAGGAGCGACGGACGAATCGATGAGCCCACGGCAGACCTGGGCCTCAAGACGTTCGAGGTGGACGACGCCGGGCTGGATCGTGTCGATCGCGCCATCCTGTCGGCGATCATCGAGAAGTTCAACGGCGGACCGGTTGGGCTCACCACGCTGGCCATTGCCGTGGGGGAGGAGCCCGAATCAGTGGAAGATGCCTACGAGCCCTTCCTTCTCCAACGAGGCTTCCTGAAGCGAACCCCCCGCGGCCGGGTTGCCACCGAGACCGCCTACCGTCACTTCGGCATCATCCCCCCCGAGCCGGGTCAGGGCAGTCTGCTGTAAGCAGTCAACGGTCAACGGTCAACGGTCAACGGCAAGAA
>SHLN01000128.1 GCA_004283105.1 Acidimicrobiia bacterium | reverse complement strand
CCCCCTCCGCCGACCACGACGACCACGGTGGCGCCCACCACCACGACGACCACCGCGCCGGCCGGGGGATCGTTCTCGGCCGCCGGGGAGTCTCAATTCGTTTCCCTCATCAACGGCGTTCGGGCCGATGTCGGGGTACCGGCTCTGAGCGTCAGTTCGTCACTCAACTCCTATGCACGCGACTGGACTCCGCATATGGCGGAGCAGGGCTTCCTGGAGCACAGCAACATCGGCTCGCTGCTCGGTCCCTGGAGCACCGTCGGAGAGAACGTCGCCCAGAACTGGAGCGTGGGATCGGCCCACAACGCCCTGGTGGCCAGCCCAGGTCATTACAACAACCTCACGAGCCCCAACTTCACCCACATCGGGGTCGGGGTTTGGATCGAGCCGAGCGGGAAGCTCTGGACGACCCACGTGTTCGGGGGCTGAGAAGCCGGTCGTCGTCGCTTCCTCAGGCAGCGGCGTCGGGCGTGCCCTTGCGCTTCTTCGAGCGCTTGCGATTGGCGGCATCACGTTTGGCGGCCTCCGCGGGCGTGAGACGTTCGGAAACCTCGTCGGGTGTGTCCGGGGCAGCGGAACGCTCCGGATTGGAGGGCGTTGAGTTGGGCTTGGAGGGCGACGATGGCGAGTCGGATGTGCCCGCCTGGGTTTGGCGGGCCGGCGGCTTTGGGGCGGTCTCCTTCTTTGCCGTCGCGGTCTGCTTTTTGTTCGGCGGTTTTGGGGCGGTTTTGCTCGTTGCCGTGGCGGTCTGCTTTTTGGTCGGTGGTTTTGGGGCGGTCTCGGATCGGGGGCCCTCGGTCGTCGTGGGCTCCGAGATGGCCGATGCGCTGCTGCCGACCGTCGGAGTGTCAGGTGGCCGCTTCGGTTGGGAGGGCCGCGGAATGAATGGCCCATCCCCCTGTGGGGCTCTTTCCGGGTTCGCCTCGCGCACGACCATCCGTTCGCCTTCGAACGGATCCCACGCACTGACGGCGCCGTCTTCCTCGCCCTCCAACGGGACCCGTTGGTGCGGCAATGTCTCAGGGGCGCGATCGGGGTAGCCGGCGCGATTTGTGAGAGCCCACACGACAAAGACAAACGCCGTCGGCAGTATCCCGAGGAGGAGGCCGCGAGCGGGATCGCCGACGACGACTGCTACGAGAACGAAACCGGCGACCAGGGCCAACGTCAGCATCGCGAAGAGGGGTGCGTGATCCTTCACGTAGATCCAGCGGAGGTGAGGTGGTCGACGGGCCATTAGTGAGATATCGGCCTTCGCGTCATTGATCTAAAGGCGTGTCGCCGCCCCACCCCGTTTGAATACACCAGCTAGTACCTAGCGTAGCGTCCGGCCACTCCGCTACGGCAAGGCAGCCGTTCCGTCCAGCGGATACCCGGCAGCCTCCCGGTGGCCTCGAGCTCAGTTCTCTCGATCGTCGCGACTGCCACTATCCCTCTAGCAATGCGTCGAGGCCCCCGGCCCGGTTGAGGGCGGCCAGGTCGTCGTAGCCGCCGATGCGACGGTCGTCGATGTAGATCTGGGGCACGCTCTTGCCACCCGTCCGCTCGGTGAGCTCGCGCCAGCCTCCTGGCAGCGCCTCCACATCGATTTCCGTCCACTCGTCGTAGCCCTTCGAGCGGAGCAATGCCTTAGCGCGCTCGCAGTACCCGCACCATGCGGTTGCGTAGATAGTTATCTCAGGGCCGGCCATACGGGAATACGAACCACCCGGGCCACGAGGTATTCCACGCGGCCGCTCGTCGCTCGTCGCTCGCTTCTCGTCGCTCGCTTCTCGTCCCTCGGGGTCGCCACCGCGTGGCTCCATGCGTGTTCCTCGTCCCTCTGGGGTTTGAAGACCAGCTAGGTTCTTTCGCATGTCCAGCTGGCCGTTTTCTCCGCCGATCGCGACGATGGAAGCGCGGGTCAAGGTCAAACCACCAGAACCGCCGGGGTGGAGGTACGAACCCAAATGGGATGGCTTTCGGGCGGTGTCGTGGAGCGACGAGCCCCGGCTCGATAGTCGCAACCAGAAGCCGCTGTTGCGGTACTTCCCGGAGCTCGTACCAGCCCTGCAACAACTGCCGCCGGGAACCGTCGTCGACGGTGAGGTTGTCGTCGTCCTCGACGACCGGACGAGCTTCGACGCCCTCCAGTTGCGGATCCATCCGGCCGAGAGCCGTATAACCAGGCTTGCGGCCGAGATCCCGGCCAGCCTCGTCGCCTTCGATCTTCTCGCCGTCGAGGGGAACGACCTCCGGAACGAATCCTTCGCCAACCGCCGCAGCCACCTGGAGCAGCTCTTTGGCTCGCTTGATGAGCCGTGGCATCTCACTCCCTCGACCGATGACCTCGTGGTTGCCCGGGGGTGGTTCGACAGCTTCGAAGCTGCCGGGTGTGATGGCATCGTGTGCAAGAACGCCGACGCCCCCTACGTCGAAGGCAAGCGAGAGATGATCAAATGGAAGCATCGTCGATCGGTCGACTGTGTCGTCGGGGGCTACCGGGAACACAAGGACGGCGGCAAGATCGGATCTCTCCTGCTCGGCCTCTACAACGCAGACGGCGATCTTCATTTCATAGGGCACTGCTCGGGGTTCTCCGATCACGACCGGGTCGAGCTGCTCAAACAGTTCGAGCAACTCCGGTCGGATGAGTCGTTCGGATTCGAGGCCCGCATGCCCGGCGCCGATAGCCGCTGGTCGGCCGGGAAGGATCTGGCGTGGACCCCGGTCCAGCCGGGGGTCGTGGTCCAGGTGAGCTATGACCAGCTCACCGAGAACCGGTTTCGTCATGCGACCCGTCTCGAGCGGTGGCGGCCCGACAAGGATGCAGAGGATTGCACCCTGGACCAGCTCGAACGACCCGAGGGCCCAGGGTTCGCCGAGGTAGTCGGGAGCTAGTTGCTGGTTGCTGGTTGCTGGTCGAGGTCGAGGTCCGGCCTCTGGTTGTGACCTTCGGCCGTTCCCAGCCTGGTCCATCGTGTGGTACCCATGGGGCGCGACCACGAGGACCGTATGGAGAATTCCCACCTCGCGTCGGTATTTCGAGCTCTCGAGGCTCTCGACGTCGAGGCACTGCTCGACCACTACGCATCCGAGTTCCGTTTCGAGGACACGGCTGCCGGGGTCGACATTGTGGATCGGGGCCAGCTGCGCAGCTACTTCGAAGCCCTGTTCTCCATGCCGGGGGTTGCCTTCCGCGTGCTGCACTGGTTTGGCGATGACGGCGGGAACGGGACCGGCGAGTGGGTGTGGTCGGGGCTCGGGCCAAACGGAGCCAGATTCGAGGTGAAGGGGGCCTCCGTGTTCGAGTTGGGACCGGACGGGATCACTCGCGAGACCATCTACTACAAACCTCCCGGTGCTGGAGTCGGGATGTCTGGAGTCTGAGGTCGAGGTCGAGGCCCGACTTCAATACTCGTCGTCGGGGCGCCGTTGCTTGGACGGCTGAACGCGCGGGGGCTCGCCCGGCTGCTTTGGGTAGTGGGGCGGCCAGGGGGCGTCACCCATGCCCTGCTCCTCGTGAACGGCTACCAACTCGAGCAGGCTGTCGAGCCGCCCGGCGTTCTCGTCGATTCCTTCGCTGAGATCTCCGACTGCGTTCCATCGGTCGGCGAACCCAACCATCGGGAAGGCCTCGATCTCGATGTCGTCCAGCTCATGCCATGCGAACGGGGCGGAAACGTAGCCGGTCGGTCGCACCGAGTAGGCCGAGGCGATGGTCTTGTCGCGGGCGTTCTGGTTGTAGTCGATGAACACGCCGACCCGTTCCTCCTTCCACCAGGCAGTGGTGGCGAGTCCCTCGAGTTCGCGCTCCGCCTCCCGGGCAACCGCCAGCACGGCCCGGCGCACCTGGTAGTAGTCCCACTCCGGTTCGAGTCGGACGTAGACGTGGATGCCACGCGAGCCCGAGGTCTTCGGCCAGGCGGTGAGGCCGTGGCCCTCCAGAAACCGGCGGCACCACCCTGCCACCGTCCGCACGTCGGAAAATGGGATGCCGGGCGTGGGGTCGAGGTCGATGCGCAGTTCATCGGGATGATCGATGTCTTCCGCCCGGGCGTTCCATGGGTTCAGATCCAGGCAGTTCAGCTGGGCCATTCGCATGATGTCGGTCACGGTGCGGGGTGCACGCATGAGCCCGGGACGCTGGGAGGGGAAGCGGATCTCCACCGTCTCCATGGCATCTCCCGGCTTGGCCCGCTTGTTGTAGAAGGGATCGCCGCCTGCGCCGTTCGGCCATCGCTTCAACATCGTCGGACGGCCGTACACACCTCGCAGGGCTCCCTCGCCCGTCAAGAGGAAGTGCTCTGCGACGGCCAGCTTGGACCAGTCCTGGTCGGGGAACATGATCTTGTCCGGGCTCGAGATCCGGAACGGTTCACCCTCGACTTCGAGGTAGGTCTCCGACGCCATGGTCAGGCGGCGCTCGCTCGCCGGCGGCTCCGGTCGTTGAGCAGCCCGGCGGCGACGACGCCTGCGATGACGCCAAACAGGTGACCCTCCCAGGAGACTCCAGAATCGGTCGGCAGGACGCCCCAGATGAGGCCGCCGTAGACCACGGCCACGAGGACGGCGATTGCGATCGACTTCACGCTGCGCTCGAACCAGGCCATTCCCAGCAGGAATCCGAAATACCCGAATACGAGAATCGAGGCCCCGATGTGGTTGCCCGACCTCGCCAGCAGCCAGGTCGCCAGTCCGGCCACGATGGTGATGAAACCGGTTGCCTTGATCCAGCGCGGGAGGCCGTAGCTCATGACCAGAGCTCCCAGGACGAGGAACGGGACCGAGTTTGAGATCAAATGGGTCCACCCGCCGTGCAGAACTGGAGCGAATACCACACCTTCCAGGCCGTCGATCTGGCGGGGCTCGATCCCATGTGCCTGCAGGCCGTCGTTGAACGCGAACGAGTCGAGTATCTCAACGATCCACATGGCGGCGAGACTGCCTCCCACCACGAGGGCAACGAGCTGTGGGAATGATCGTCCGGTTGGTTCCATGAACAGACGCTACATTTCTCCGCCGCCAATGCCCGGCCTACTCAGGGAGCGGCGGGTGGGTGGCCTCCCAGATCCAGAAGGCCGCTCCGACAACGGCCCCGGCTCCGAGGGCGATCTTGAATGCGTCGGCGAAGCGGTCGATTCCCCCGGTCGACCAGGCCATGAGCGGCGCGAGCATGGCTGCGAAGGCGAGAACGGCGCTTATCGAGCCGATGATTTGTGCCCGGCGGGCACTCTTGCTCGCGACGGCGAAATGCGCACGGGCCCGGGTTTCTTCGTCCGCCTGCCATTTGCGGTGGTGGAACGCGAGACCCACTGCCACTACTGCGATGAGCGCCACGATGGCGGCGACGAGGGTGAACCAGCCGGTGGCCTGCGGGGGGTCGCCCTGGGCCGCTTGCGCCACCCGGCCGAAGGCGGCAACGGCACCGCCCATCCCGATGAAGAACACGAGCGGGAGCAGGATCGGGACTTGTCTGGCTCGATCGGTGAGCCAGCCGTGCTCGTCGGACCCGAAGCGGGACTCCAGCTCGTATCGCAGTCGCGACAGTCGTTGCTCGGTCGTGATCCAGCCGATTGCCAGCGCAATGACGGCGGCGAAGAGTGGTTCAACGTACAGGCCGACCATGAGGCCAGAAACCGGCCGGGCCGGACGGCCCAGCGTGTCGAGGCGGATTTCCGAGTCGACGTCCTGGGTGAGCAGCCCGTACTCGGCGAGGGCGACGGCGACCAGTCCGCTGTCCGGATCAAACTCGAGATCACGGATGGCGAACGACCGGCTCCCACAACACCGATTCTGAAAGTCGAGCCGCCCGGCAGTGATGCTCCACACGCTCTCCCAGCTGGCACCGGCGTCCATCGATCGTTCCAGTTGGATGCCGCCCGCCGGCGACACGATGCGATAACACGTCCCCGATTCCTCGTCACACTCCCGGGCGACCCCGGCTTCGTTGAGAGCAATGCCGACATCCGAAGGAAGCGATCGGTCTCCTATGACCGGCTCCCACGACCGGCCGTCCGAGGTTCTGAGCAGTGAAGGGATGGTGGTCGGGGTATTGCGGTTCGGGTCTGGATCGACGAGGGCGTACATGACGCCGTCTCCCTCGACGACGGATACGGCTCTCGGCCGGCTGAATCCGGCCGAACACGAGGCGGCCGTGACAGCAAGCAGCACAACACTCACGAAGAGGAGGCGACGGTTCATTCGTGCCCAACGCTAGACGGCTGCGGTCCGGGTCGTCAGGCGACCGCCGGTCGACAGTGCAGGCAGGGTCGGAAGCCGGCCTGTCGAGCTTCCTCTTCGGTGCGGAACTCGACCTGGTGGCGGGAGGTGGTGCGCCGGGCATCCCGGCAGGTGGGATGACAGAAGATGTGTGTCGTATCGCTTCCGGTCAATCGGATGCCGCGGGCGGCCATGTCGTCCAGCGTCTCGATGTTTGTTCCTTCCGAGGCCAGCACTGCCCGCTTCACCTCCGTTCCGTAGTAGTAGTTGCCGAGGTGGCCGTCGTTGCGGACCACTCGATGGCACGGAACGACGATGGGGACCGGGTTGCGGGCCAGCGCCGTCCCAACCGCCCGCACTGCCTTCGGGTTGCCGATCTCCTTGGCGACCCACGAATAGGGCCGCACCTCGCCGGGAAGGATCTCGGCCGTCTTGCGAAGCACCGCTTGCTGGAACTCGCTCATCGCGCCCCAGTCGATCTGGAGGGTCCCGAGGCGGTTGGTGCGGAGGCTCTTGTCGAGCGCCCGGGCCAATCGGGGTGGGGGGGCCGTCACCGGAAACACCGGTCGGCCGAATTGCGGCTCGAACCGGTATTCGAAGTCTCTCACATCCTCTCCGAGGACGATGGATGAGACTCCGCGCTCGTTGAATGAGACGAACATCGGCCCGGCGGGGCCATCCCGGCGGATGTAGCCGTCGGCCAGCCCGGTCTCGAGCATCACCTGGGGAGCGACGGCGGCGGGCGCGTCGGCTGCGAGCGCCGCGAGTTGGTCTTCTATGGTCATGTCGTCACCGTCTCCTTGAGCTTGGCGATCCCTCTATGGACGTCGGCCTTCACGGTTCCTTCGACCCGTCCGGTTGCCTCGGCAATGTCGGCGTATGAGAGTCCGACCACGTGGCGCAGCACGACGGCGGTTCGCTGGGGTGATGACAACTGGCTGAGCCGGTCTGCCCACCGCCGGTTTTCATCTGACAGGACGGCGCTGGCTTCGGGCCCCATCCCGGCCTCGAATGCGTCGCGGTCGAGTTCGACCGTGCGTGGACGCCGGCTCCGCGTTCGCGCCGCGTTCCGGCACAGGTTGACGGCGATGGTCCAGATCCAGCCGGGCAGGTTGAGCTGACGGATTCGCTCCGGCGGGTAGCCGTCCATCGCCCGATAGGCCCTGATGAACACCTCCTGGGTGATGTCCTCGGCATCGGCTCCGGTGGGAACCATGCGTCGAACCCCCGAGTACACCCCGGCCTGCAGTTCCCGCATGAGATCGGGAAACGCCCGGTCCAGGTCGGCGGCAAGGCGATCATTCACGAGGTCGACTGTATCCACTGTCATCACCAGAAAGAACACCAACCGCCGTCCGTCGGTTGCAGTTCCCTTAGGCGCTTTTCGGCCGAATCATGGGTCACGCGCGACGATGGCCGAAAAACCGACTGTTGCCACCGGACGGCGAGGT
>SHLN01000127.1 GCA_004283105.1 Acidimicrobiia bacterium | reverse complement strand
GTTACAGTTCTCGAAGACGAGGACCGAAGCCTGTTAGGGTGAACGCACGGGCCGATCGCGGCCTGTCCTCGCAATTCAGCCGACGGAAGACCGACCGCATGCGTCTCGAACAACCTTCATCCTCGTTCGACACCGTCATCTTGTCGCCGCGGCTCCACACGTTCAGAGGGCGCACCGACGCCCCCAAGGAGATTATTAATGGCATTGTTTCGCCGAAAGACCCCACAGATAGTGGGCCGCGGCTCTGGCCAACAGGCCCCGCCCGAGCGCAAGACGCGCACGGTGGGCGGAGAAGTCGTCGAGATCGCCAGGTTCAAGGCACCGCCTGAGAAGCCGGCCAAAAAGACCACCAAGACACAACAGAAGACATCGGATCGGAACCGGTCGCGAGATCGCGACCGAAACCGGAATCGGTCCGGTGGCGGACGAGGTGGCGACCGGAGTGCAGCCCGGCGCGGCCCGAGAGCGCAGACCGAGATCATCATGCCGCCGGAGACCGGCCGCAAGCAGATGATTGTGCGGCGGATGCCGCATCAGACCCAGATCGTCGTGATGGAAGGCCCGGTGCTCGTCGAGCACTACGTCGCCCGCTCCGACCGCAAATCCCTCATCGGCAATGTTTACCTGGGCAGAGTTCGCAATGTGCTGCCCGGCATGGAGGCCGCCTTCGTTGACTTTGGTGAAGGCAAGAACGGTGTCCTGTACGCCGCCGATGTCCAGTACGACACGAACGGAAACGGACGGGGCCGTCCCCGCATCGAGAAGGCCCTCAAGAACGGCGACACGATCATGGTCCAGGTCGTCAAGGACGCCATGGGCCACAAAGGCGCACGGCTGACCAACGAGATCTCAATGGCCGGCCGCCACCTCGTGCTCGTCCCGGACGCTGAGGACCGCGGCGGGATTTCCCGCCGGCTCCCCGACGAAGAGCGCCGCCGCCTCCGGACCCTCGTGAATGAGGCCAAGCCCAAGGGGTACGGAGTGATAGTTCGCACCGCCGCGCTCGGGGCCACCAAAGAGGACGTCGTGCGCGATATCAGCCGCCTCCAGGAGATGTGGGCTGAGATCCAGGAAGCGGCCAAGACCGCATCCGCCCCCGACCTGCTCTACCGCGAGCCGCCGCTTGTCATCCGGGTCATCCGGGAGCATTTCACCAGCGACTTCAAACGGCTCATCGTCGATGACGACGACACGAAAGCGGAGATCACCAAGTACCTGAAGGCGACGGATCCCGACCTCCTGAAGAAGGTGGAGACGTATCGGGACGAGTTGCCCGTCTTTGAGCGGTACCACATCGAGGATCAGCTCAGGAAGGCGCTCGATCGCAATGTCTGGTTGCCGAGCGGTGGGCACATCGTGATCGAGCCGACCGAAGCCCTCACCGTCATCGACGTCAACACGGGCAAATTCGTCGGCAGGTCCAATCTGGAGGAGACCGTTCTTCAGAACAATCTCGAAGCAGCCGAGGAGATTGCCCGCCAGCTCCGGCTGCGCGACATCGGCGGCATCATCGTCATCGACTTCATCGACATGGAGAGCGAGAAGAATCGCCGCTCGGTGCTCCGCAAGCTGCAAGAGGAACTGGCCAAGGACAAGTCCCGCACCCAGGTGTCCGAGGTGTCGAGCTTCGGGCTTGTGGAAATGACCCGCAAACACGTATCGGAGGGCCTGGTCGAGACGTTCTCAGAAGTCTGCCCCACCTGTTCGGGTCGTGGACTGTTGCTCCACGAAGACGCCGCGGCGCTCGGAAATCCGATTCCCGAATCTTCCGATCCCGAATCGAAAAAGAAGGGCTAACCTACCGTCTCCATGTATGCAGTAATCAAGACCGGTGGCCGCCAAGCCAAAGTCCAGGAGGGCGATGTTCTCCAGGTTGAGCGCATGCGCGCGGCAGGTGACGTCACCTTCGAATCAATCCTCATCTCCGGCGACGATGGCACGGTGATCACCGATCGCGACGCCCTCGCCAAGATGCCCGTGAAGGGCAAGGTGCTCGGCGAGATCCGCGGCAAGAAGGTCGACGTCTTCCACTACCGGAACAAGAGCGGATACCGCAAGAGTGCGGGACACCGCCAGACGTACACCACAGTCGAGATCACCGAGATTCCGGGGGCTCCGAAGAAGAAGGCTGCCGCCAAGAAGGCCGACAAGCCGAAGGCCGAGAAGAAGCCGGCTGCCAAGAAACCGGCCGCTAAGAAGGCCGATGAGCCGAAGGCTGAGAAGAAGCCGGCCGCCAAGAAGTCAACAGCGAAAGAGACGACCAAGGGAGAGGATGAGTAGATGTCCAAGACAAAGGGCGCAGGCTCAACCAAGAACGGCCGCGATTCAGCGGCGCAGCGGCTCGGCACGAAGGCCTTCGACGGCCAGTTCGTCACCGCCGGCTCCATCATTGTTCGTCAGCGCGGTACCCGCATCCATCCCGGCGCCAATGTCGGCAAAGGCTCGGACGACACCCTGTTCGCCAAGGCCGACGGAACGATCAAGTTCGGCGCCCGCAACAACAAGCGCCACGTGGATGTGGTTGCGGACTAGTCAGCGAAGCTGACCAGTCCGCAAGTCAACAGTCAACGGTCATCGGCCCTACTACAGCGTTATCTCAGCCGTTGACGGTTGACCGTCGACCGTTGACCGGCTTGAGAGCTACGCTCTCAAGCCTCATGTTCGTTGACGAGGCTGTTCTCTATGCCCGAGGGGGTGACGGGGGAGCGGGTGTCGCGGCCTTTGTGAAACGTCTTGGCAAGCCGAAAGGCAAGCCGGCAGGTGGATCGGGAGGCCGGGGCGGCTCGGTGATTCTGCGCGCCGATCCCGCTGTGGCAAGCCTGCTCGACATCAAGCGCCATCCCCACCAGCGAGGCGGCTCGGGCACCCACGGCGAGGGTGATGTCCGCAACGGCAAACGCGGCGAGGATCGCGTCGTCCGGGTGCCGCTCGGAACCGTCGTGCACCTGGAAGACGGCACGTTGCTGGCCGACCTCGTCAAGCCGGATCAGGAGGTGCAAGTGGCCGCCGGAGGCAGGGGAGGCCGGGGCAATCAAGGTCTCGTTACCTCTCGCCTGCGGGCCCCCACCTTCGCCGAACAGGGTGAATACGGCGACGACGTCACCGTGCGCCTCGAAGTGAAGCTGATTGCCGATGCGGCGCTCATCGGGTTCCCCAATGCCGGGAAGAGCACCCTGATCTCGACTGTTTCTGCCGCCAAGCCGAAGGTCGCCGACTATCCCTTCACCACCCTCCAACCCCACCTCGGAGTGGTTGAGATCGAAGGGCGCGACTTCGTGCTGGCCGACATACCCGGCCTCATCGAAGGCGCCGCCGAGGGCAAGGGGCTCGGCCACGAATTCCTGCGCCACGTCGAACGAGCCAGGGTGCTCGTGGTGCTCCTCGATCCGTCGAGCCTGCAACCCACCGACCCCCGGAGCCAGCACGACACGCTTGTGCGAGAGCTCACCGCCCACTCGCCGGAGCTGGCTCATCGGCGACGCGTTGTGGCGGTGGCGAAGGCGGACCTCGACGAGACAGCGGCAGCCCTGCCGGACCTGCAGGAATGGGCGGCGGGCGCCGGTATCGAGCTGTTTGTCATCTCGGCGGTTACCGGGGAGGGGATCCGCCCGCTGCTGTCGGCCATCGTTGGCGAAGTCGAGACGGTCACGCGTGAGAGCCCGGCCCGGCAGGGATATGTGCTGCACCGTCCGGCCGGCCCCGGCTTCCGGGTGGTCCGGGAGGACGGCGTGTGGGTGCTGGAAGGCCGGACCGCCGAACGGGCTGTCAATCTCGACGATCTCTCGTCGCCCGAGGTCCTGGATTATGTGGCGGCCCGCCTGGCCCGATCGGGGATCACCGACGCCCTCGTGTCTGCCGGCGCCGAACCGGGCGACGACGTGCGTATCGGAGATCTGCTCTTTGAGTTCCGGCCCGATGCCGACTTCGACGAGGACGAAGACGGGGAGAGAACCGAATGAGGCGGGCGCTCGACGTCGGCCGCCGGGTGGTGGTGAAGGTGGGCTCGTCCAGTCTCGCTCCCGACGGCGGGGGTCTCGATGCCGAGGCACTCAATCATGTGGTCGAACAGGTGGCAGCCCTGTGGGAAGCCGGGCACCCAACCGCGCTCGTCAGCTCGGGGGCTGTAGCCGCCGGCATTCCCGTGCTCGGCCGGCGCCCGTCCGACCTGCCCGGTTTTCAGGTGGCGGCCGCCGTCGGCCAGAGCCGACTCATGGAGCGGTATACCGCCAACTTCTCGGCGCAAGGGAGAACGGCCGGCCAGGTCCTTCTCACCAAAGATGTGCTCGCCAACCGTCAGCAGTACCTGAACGCCCGGGAGACCCTCGGTCGGATGTTGTCGCTCGGCGTTGTTCCCATCGTCAATGAGAACGACAGTGTGGGGGTCGAAGAGCTCCGATTTGGCGACAACGATCGCCTTGCGGCGGTCGTCTCCCATCTGGCAGGAGCGGGGATGCTCGTGCTGCTGACCGACACGCCCGGATTGTTCTCGGGTGACCCCCGCCTCGATTCGGAGGCCGAGCTCATTACAGCGGTGCGTCATACCGACGAAGCCCTCGACGAGGTGGTGCAGGGAGCGTCCGGGCCGCTCGGGTCGGGGGGAGTGGCAACCAAGGTGGCCGCCGCCCGCATGGCCGCCTGGTCCGGCGTCCCCACGGTCATCGCCTCTGCCCGGGAGCCCGATGTTGTGGCCCGGGCGGTTCGGGGCGAAGAGGTTGGAACCTGGATTGATCCGCATGAGACGGCGCTGCCCGCCCGCAAGCTGTGGATCGCTTTCGGCCAGCCCGCCGAAGGGCGTATCACCATCGACGCCGGCGCTGTTGCGGCGCTGGTTGACCGGGGCAAGTCGCTCCTGGCAGTAGGAATCACCGACGTGGAAGGAGACTTCGACGACGGTGCGGCTGTCGAGGTGCTGGCACCCGATGGCCAACTGCTGGCGAAGGGCCTGGTGGGGCAGTCGAGCGCCCGCCTCAGGACGATGGCAGGCAAACCGAGCGGCGACGCCAACGGCCTGGCCATCCACCGCGACCACCTCGTAGTGCTGGCTCCGTCGGCGAGCAGCGAGTAGCGAGCAGCTAACTGAGCAACAGCTTCTCGAGTCGCCGTGCCGCGATCATCGATCCGACGGCTCCCATCGCGACGAGGAATCCGATGTGGCCGAGCAGGTTGATGTCGAATGTGCCGAGCGTCAGTGAGCGGATGAGCTGCACACCGTGGTAGAGCGGTGACAACTGGGTGAGCACCTGGAAGAAGTCCGGATACACGCTGAGCGGATAGAACGTGGCCGAGAACAGGAAGAGGGGGAGCACGATGAGGTTGACCATGTCGAAGTCCTGCCACGACTTCATGAAGGTGGTGGCGGCCATGCCGCAGGCGGCAAATGCGAACCCGATGAGAAGAGCGGCCGGCAGTGCCATGATGCCCCACCATGACTCGATGAGTCCCATCACGGCCATGACGACCAGGAAGGCGGCCGAGTAGATGAGACCCCGGCCGAGCGACCAGGTGATCTCGCCGATGGCGATGTCGGTCGTCTTCATCGGGGTGGACAGGATGGCCTCGTAGATCTTGCCGTACTTGAGCTTGAAGAAGATGTTGATGGTCGATTCGAAGATGGCGCCATTCATGGCCGAAGCCGCCAGGAGCGCCGGCGCCACGAAGGCGGTGTAGTCGACGGGGGTCCCGTTCGGTCCGGTTACGTCTCCGACCAACTCGCCGATGCCAATTCCGATCGAGAACAGGTAGAAAATCGGCTCGAAGAACCCGGAGAAGACAACGATCCAGATGCGTCGGTAGACGAGCCAGTTCCGTTCCAGCAGCCGGGCGGCACCGCCTCCGACGACCATCGAAGGTGGAACAACGCGGGCGGCGAGTGTGTCGCTCACGAGATCAACCGCCGTTGGAGGGTTCGGATGGAGTAGAAGGCTCCCAGTGCCGTCAACACCAGCAGGTAGGCGACGCTGAGGAGGGGTGGGACCGAGTACTCCAGGCCGAGCGCCAGGCCCCGGCAGAGTTCAACGCCGTGCCACAGGGGGGTGAGGTAGGCGAGGGGCTCGACGTAGTCGGGAAGTTGCTCGATGGGGAAGAACGTGCCCGAGAACAGGAAGAGCGGCACGATGCCGAACCGAAAGAGCGAGGCGAGTCCGGTCTCGTTCTTGAGCCGGGCGGTGTAGGCGGTGATTATGGCCGCGAAGGTCAGGCCGGTGAGCACGGCCGGGCCAACCGCGGCAAGGCCTTCGACGATCGTGGTGGCCCCGAATACCGTCATGACGGCGGCGAAGACGATCGACACGAAGGTGATCCGCAGCGTCACCCACCCGAGATGTCCGAACAGCAGCTCGGGCACACCGATGGGCGTCGACAAGGTCGCCTCGTACGTCTTGCGCCATTTGATTCCGGCCATGACCGGATACGAGGCGTCGCCGGCGGCCGCCTGCATGGCGGCGGCTGCGAGTAGGCCGGGAGCCAGGAACGTCAGGTAGGGAATGTCGAGGGTTGCCCCGCCGGTGCCCTCGTCGACGAGCTCACCGAGCCCGACCCCCATCGCCAGCAGATACAGGACTGGATTGAGGAACGTAGAGATGACACTGCCGCGCCACGTGCGCCGGTACACCCGGGCGCCCGCCTCGACCACTCGCAACGAACCGGCGACCGTCATTGCACTAGTCCACCAGGGTCCGGCCGGTGAGGCTGAGAAAGACGTCTTCGAGCGTGGATCGCCGGCTCACGGTCGATTCGGGCTCGAACCCGGCCTCGAGTACCCGGGAGTGGGCCCGGTCGGCGTCCTCGGTGTACAGGAGGACCCGGTCGGGGAGCACCTCGGTCTTCTCGGCGATCCCGTCGAGATGCTCGGCATTGACGGCCTGGGTTCCGACCGGGAATCGCAGCTCGAGTACCTCCCGGGTTGAGTACTGGTCGATCAACTGGCGGGGCGCCCCTTCGGCGGCGATCCTCCCCTTGTCCATGATGACGAGCCGATCGCACAGCTGCTCGGCCTCGTCCATGTAGTGGGTGGTGATGATGAGGGTGACACCCTGTTGCTTGAGCCGGTAGAGGCGATCCCACAACAGGTGACGGGCCTGCGGGTCGAGCCCGGTGGTCGGCTCATCGAGCAGGAGCAGGTCGGGGGTGTTGATGAGGCCCCGGGCGATGACGAGACGCCGTTTCATGCCGCCCGACAGGGGCTCGACCGGGCTGTCCCGGCGGTCCTCCAGCTGGGCGAAGTGGAGCAGCTCGGCAATGCGTTCGTCGATGGTCGCCTTCGGGAGCCCGAAGTAGCGCCCGTAGATGAGGAGGTTCTCGTAGACCGTGAGCTCCTGGTCGAGGTTGTCGTCCTGCGGGATAACGCCCAGCCGGGCCCTGATCCGGGGTCCATCGTGGGCCGGGTCCATGCCGAGGACCGACAGCGTCCCCGCCGTGAGCGGCGAAACCGACCCGATCATCTTCATCGTCGAGCTCTTGCCGGCCCCGTTCGGCCCGAGGAACCCGAACGCTTCACCTTCGTGCACGTCGAAGTCAATGTCGTCGACGGCGACGAGCGAGTCGAAATGCTTGGTGAGGCCGCGAGCGGTAACGAGTGCACTAGCCATGAGCCGTAGACGCTAGCAATCAGCCATCGGCCATCGGCCATCGGCCGACGACTGGTGACTCGTGACTGGTGACCAATAGCGTCGGGGGGGG
>SHLN01000305.1 GCA_004283105.1 Acidimicrobiia bacterium | reverse complement strand
GCCTCGACGAGCGCCTCGAGTTCTTTCAACTTCTTGCCCTCACCGATATGGAGGATCTTCTGGAAGACGGACATGATCGAGGGGAATCCTAACGGTGGCCCGAATTTGGCTTGTGACTCGCGGGAACGGCTAGTTGTGGTCGAGATGTGCGCTCTCGACGAGCGAGGCCGGATCAAGCCCCACCTCGTCGGGAAGAACGAGATCGGTCACCCGGCCGACCGACAGCTCGAACGGTTCAGGGTGGACGATGCGCTCACCGTCGGTCCCGACGGCGATGGCGGCTTGCATCGCGTCACCGTCGTGACCGGCTGCCACGACGACCGCCACCTCACCCGTGTCGAGCCGCAACAGCGACCCGGCAGGGAAGATTCCCAGAATGGAAACGAAGACCTGCACGAGGTCGGGATCGAGCTGGCCTTCTGCGGCTCCCTGGATGACAATCTTGAGGGCTGAGGCCGGGGGCATGGCCCGCTTGTAGGCCCGCCGGGTGGTGAGCGCGTCATAGACATCGCAGATGGCGGTGATACGGCTGTAGAGATGGAGGCGCTCACGGCGAGCCACAGCCGGATAGCCGGTCAGGTCGTAGCGGGCATGGTGCTCGAGCGCCACGAGAGCGGCAACCTCCTGCCCGCGTCCACTCCCGGCCAGGATCGCCTGAGCACCTTCGTGGGGATGGCGCTTGATCTCGGCCCACATCGCGTCGTCGAGCCGGCCCGGATACTGGATGACCTCGATGGGCACCCGGATCTTGCCGAGGTCGTGCAGGAGCGAGCCGACCCCGAGCTCGATCAGCTGTTCATTCGTCAGCCCGATCGCCTGTCCGACGGTGAGGGCGAGGAGGCACGTGTTGATCGAGTGATAGAACGTGTATTCGTCGTGAGTCTTGAGCGTGGAGAGCAGCAACGAGGAACCCGGCTGGAGCAGCACCTGCTCGAGGAGTTGCTCGACGGTCCAAACCGCGTCGGTGATGTCGGCCCCGTCCTCCTCGGCCATCGACTCGGCCACGCCGGTGAGGAAATCGAGCGAGGCCGTGTACGAGCGGCGGATCTCGGACATCGATGCCTGTTTGAGGAGCTCGGACCGGTTGTAGGGCCGCTCGTTGAGCCGGATGGTGCCGTCGGCGGGGATGTCCGACCCTTCGTCGGCCAGGAAGTCGGCCAATTCGGCGAGATCACCGATCGTTGGCCTCCCGACGATCGAAATGGAGTCAAGCCCGCGACCGTGCAAGAGGCGGTAGATGTCCCGGTACTCGAGCGACGCCTGCGGCAGGAGCTGGCGGTCGAGATAGAAGGCGTTGTCCATCATGGACAGAACGACCTGGTCGTAGCCGGCCGCCATCGCTCCAGTCGTCTCGGTGAGCATGTCGAGCGCGACATCGCTCTGCGGGTGGCCTTTCGGGTAGAGGTGGACGTTGGAGACCGCCCGCCGGAGGGAACCCAGAAAGTCGCTGGTCGTTGCCTCACTCATGGCCGGACCTCAGCGCATCCCTGGCAGCCGACCGCAGCGCCCGTGCTGAAGCCGAGAAGCGGGCCTTGGAATCGGCCATCTCCTCGAGGAGGACCCTGGCCGAGTCGTCCCCGTGCCGACCAAGCGCCTCTATGACGGCCACCCTGTTCTCAACCGCCTGCGTCTCATCCCGCAATGCCGATGCGAGGGCCGGGACGACCACACCGTCGTCGAGCGTACCGAGCAGATCGGTGGCCAAGGCGCGCACCCGCACGTGCTCGTCGCCGAGGGCATGTATCAGATGGTCGACCGAGGCGTCTCCAACGCACGGGAGGAGAGCCCGCAACGCTTCGATCCGAACGCGGTGATCCTCATGGTCTATGAGGCGAGTGAGAGGCTCCCCGGCCGCTTTTCGACCGGACTTGCCGAGTGCGATGACCACGTTGCGCACGACATACCAGCGCGAGTCAGACAGACCGGCCAACACCGAGCGAATGTCCACTCTGGCGATCTCGGTCACGACATCGATGAGCATCCGGCGCCGGCCCGGGTCCTCTTCGATGGCGAGTTGCTCGATGACCCGGCCACCGGCCCGTCGGGACAACTGGCCGAGCAGCTCGTTGCGCTCTTCGGGGTGTTCACCGGTTGCGCTGGTGAGGATCTCGAGAATCTCATCGGAAGCGGCCAGCCCGTACGCGTCGTCGAGGAGACGCGAGTCCAGGTCGGCCTCCTGGGCCACCCGCATCCATGCCACTGCATCGAGGAACGCTCGCTCTCTGATCGCCCGTGTCAGCTTGGCCACCCAGATCCGCAGCAGC
>SHLN01000126.1 GCA_004283105.1 Acidimicrobiia bacterium | reverse complement strand
ATGCCCCCCAGCCAAGCCCGAACATCGTCGACAGGACCAGCACCCCCTGGAGGACTCCCCCCAGCGTCGCGTTGACGTCCAACCGCAGCTGGAGCGCCGGGCTCCCGACCGCGATCATGGCAAAGAAGAACGAGATAGGGATTACCCACACCGGCCGGAAGCGGGCCAGCAGCACCACGAGAATCGCCAGGAATCCGTAATTGCCCGAGATGACGGGGATGAGCTTGCCGTGGAACCCCGTCGCCTGTGAGGTGCCGGCCATGCCCGCCAGCGCGCCACAGAGCATGAACGCGCCGAGCAGGTACCGGTTGGTGGGGATCCCCAGCAGGAACGCGCTCGGACGGTTGCGGCCGACCGCTTTGAGCTTGAGCCCATAGCTCGTACCCCTGAACAAGAGCCAGACTGCGATCAGCGCGAGCACGGCGATCGAAACCATCAGGGGGGACAGCTTTGATCCGGCGAACGAGGGCAGGAGCGCCTCATCCGGGAAGGAGTCGGTGCCGCTCGTCGAGGCAACTCCAGCACGCGCCCAGGGACCGATGATCAGGTAGGTCGTCAGCGATAGGGCGACGAAATCGAGTCCAAGTCCCCCGAAGATCTCGTTCACACCTCCGGCCGTCCGCAACACGCCGACCAGCAGACCCCACAGCAGGCCACCAATGGCCCCGGCCAGGATCGTGAGGAGAATGAGCACCGGTCGAGGAGCCGAGACCTCTCGTGCAACGAACGAGGCGGCGATGGCCCCCAGGATGATCTGGCCCTCAATGCCGATATTCCACATCCCGGCGTTGAAGGTGATGATGAGCCCCGCCGACGCGAGCGCGATCGGCACCCACACCATGAACGTATCGCCGACCTTGCGTGCGGACGACTCCTCAAACGGGGGCCACCCGATCGATCCCTCGACGATGATCTTCAGAGGTTCCCACGGGTTGGTGCCGGCCAGGACGAGCAGCCCGATGACGGACACGGCCACCACAAAGCCGGGCAAAAGGACGGCATTCACCCTGGTCATGATGAGACCTCGCCTGCCGCCGAACGGCGGCCCCCGATCAGAAGGCCGAGCTCGTCGACGGTGGCCGTCCCGGCGTCCAGTTCACCGATGATCCGCCCCGAGAAAAACACAAGAATTCGATCGCTATAGCGGAGCAGCTCGTCGAGGTCGGCAGACGCGAACACAATCGAGGTCCCCTGGTGGCGCCGCGCCAGCAGCTGCTCCCAGACCCAGTTCGCGGATTCGATGTCAAGCCCCCGGGTGGGATGCTCCATGAGCAGGAGGGTGAGTTCGGGCGGAAGCATGGCGAGCAGCAGACGCTGCTGATTACCACCTGAGAGGGATTCTGCCGTCGACGATTTCCGTCCCTTGATCCCGTAGTGCTCTATCTGCTCCTCAGACCGGCGGTGGGCGGAGCCCCAGTCGATCAGGAGCCCCGGGTCCTCGCCCGCCAGGAGGAAATGTTCACTGATTGTGAGTCCCTCGATCAAACCTTCTTCTAACCGGCCGGCCGGGAGGTACTTCACATGGGACGCCAGATACTCGCGGTAGTGCTTGCCGGTGAGATCGCGCCCGGCAATTGCGACCGTGCCCTCCTTCGGGTTGCGCATGCCACAGCACAGCCGCAAGAACGTGTCCTGCCCGCTTCCCTCCATGCCGGCAATACCGACGACTTCGCCTGCCTTCACGTCTAGGGAAATCGGCTCCTCGCTGAGGAGTCCGTCCGCGGTGCGCACCCGCTCGAGAGTGAGGTGAGAGGCTCCGAGGGCCACGTCGTCTCGCTCCTGGATCTCGACCGCCTGGCCAAACATCATTTCGACCAGGCGCTCGGGCGGAGTCGGCAACACCGCTTCGCCGACTACCTTGCCACGGGTCATGACCGTCACCCGCCGGCACAGGTCGGCGACCTCTTCGAGTTTGTGCGAAACGAAGATGACGCTCATTCCCTCTTCGGCCAACGCCCGGAGCGTGGTGAAGAGCTTCGCTCGTTGATCCGCCGAGATACCGGTGGTCGGTTCGTCGAGGATCAGAACTCTCGCACCGAGCCATAGCAGGCGGACGATCTCGAGCTGCTGGCGTTCCCCCACCGTGAGCAGCCGCGCCGGCGCGCTCGGATCGAGGTTGAAACCGTATCGATCGCACAGGCTCTGCAACTCGGAGGCCGCCGCCCGTCGATCGAGGCGTCGAGTGCCGGGGCTCCCGAGCAGAAAGTTATCGAGGACGTTGAACGGCAGAAATACCAGCGGGTCCTGGTGGAGCATCCCAATGCCGGCGGCGATGGCGTCCGCCGGGGAGGCCAGCGTTATCGGCCGGCCGTCGAGAACAATCTCTCCGGAGTCCGCCGAGTGGAAACCGGACAGCACCTTCATCAGTGTCGACTTGCCGGCGCCGTTCTCTCCGAGCAGGCCGTGGAGTGTTCCCGTCTCGACCGTGAGGGTGATGCCGTCGTTTGCGCGCACCGCTCCGAAATGCTTGTGGATGTTCCGCAGCTCGAGGCTCATGTCACGAGGCTAGAGAGTTCGGGTCTTCGATGGGATGTTCAGGAATGGTGAGAGGGGAGGGCATCGGCCCTCCCCTCTCGTTGGTCCGAATTGGTGGTCCTAGCCGAACACGTTGATCGAACAGGCCCCGACGATTCCCTCGAGACATTGCTCGGAGTACCACACCTGGAAGTCGGTGGCCGTCTCACCGTCTGCCAGCCAGGCGGTTCCGTCCTGCCAGTTGAGTGGTCCCTTGAACAGCTCAATTGACCCATCGGCCAGACCATCGATGAACGTGTCGAGTGACGCGGCGTTGTCGGCAGACAATCCGTCGCCCTGGTAGAAGCCAATGACACTTGAATCGAGGTCATTGATGTTTGCCCAATCGGGCTCGTACCAATGCCACTCGGCGGTGAAACTACCGTCGAGAACCGCCTGAGCGGCCTCCAGATAGGCCGGTCCCCAATTGAAGTAGGGAACACCGAGGCAAACATCCGGTGCCTCATCGCATGCTCCGATGAAGTCGTATGGGAC
The DNA here is from genome assembly GCA_004283105.1 of Acidimicrobiia bacterium. Taxonomy (GTDB): domain Bacteria; phylum Actinomycetota; class Acidimicrobiia; order Spongiisociales; family SHLN01; genus SHLN01. The sequence goes on along the minus strand of SHLN01000126.1, from coordinate 4,777 downwards.
GGCCCACAATGACTCGCCGGCGTCGGCACGTTGGCCGGTGCGCCGCAGGGCGACATTGGCGTCGATCCCGGACAGGGTGACGTCGGCACCATCGTCGATGAAGTCATTGACGACCAGGACAGGATCCAGCGTCAGGCCCGGAATCTCAAACCAGAATCCAATGTATGTGACCGTGAAGCTGAGGTCGGCCGGGCTCTCTCCCCGGTAGTTCTCCCAGCAGTACTGGGCGCCCACGTAGGCCGCATTCACGAGTCGACGGGTCTCGTCGTTCGTCAGTGGGCCCAGGTATGCGAGATCACCGGTCTGGGTCGTCAACGCAGCTGCACAACCGGCAATCATCTTGCCGTAGGTCATTTGGGCCCAGACGTTGCTCAGGTTGGCGAGGTCGGGCCGATAGTCCTTCCCATCGGCCCAGGCACTGTCGCCCGATACCCAGATCATCGGCACGTCCGGGAGTTCTTCGGCCGCTTCGAAGGCACCGGTCTTCATGTCGTCGGAGTTGAACACAATCAGGTCTGCCCCAAGATCAACCATGTCGCGGGCAACACCCGGCAGTGACAATCCGGGCGTGTCGGTGGTATTGGCGAACTCGAACAGGAGCAGATTGTCGTCGGTCAGACCGAGCTTCTCGATGACATACTCGGCGCCCTCGAAGTGAGCCTGGCTGTAGCCATTGTCGTTCTTCGGGCCGACCAGGATCATTCCCAGTGTGAAATCGACCGGTTCCGGAGCGGCCGTCGTCGTCGTGGTGTCGTCTCCGCCATCTCCGCCGTCGCCGGCATCGGCCGTCGTCGTCGTCCCGGCCGTCGTTGCCGTCGTTGCGTCCGAATCCGAGTCGTCTCCGCATGCGGCGGCGACCAGGGCAAACGCCAGCAACACGGCCAGCAGTTGAATTGCTCGTTTTGAGAACATGGTCTGGGCTCCTCCTCAGGTAACCATGGGAATGACTCTACGCCAGAGAGACGGGCCGATATCCCAATAACGTTGATGTCGACGTCAACAGTCAACGGCAACGCCTGCGGCGTTGCTTGCCGCAACCCTCCGGGTTGCGGAGGCAGCCTGCAATCAGCAATCAGCGGGGGCACCGGCTCTGACGACGGGCGAGGGACGAGGGACGAGGGACTGTCCGACCGGGGACCGGTGACCGGTGACCGGTTTAGCGCTCTTCTCGGAAGTAGGGGACGCCGAGGGCGGCGGGAGCTCCCAACAATCTGGCACGTTTGCCGCTCGTGAGCGCCAGCATGGCGACGATGGCCAGGATGAACGGAAGCATGGCGAGAAGGCTGGATGGCACGTCGCTCCAGGGTGAGCCAAGCGTTTGCAGCGTGAACTGGATGCGGACGGCTGCTCCGAAAAGATAGGCGGCGAAGATGGCCCGCCACGGGCGCCAGCTGGCCAGGATCACGAGCGCGATGGCGATCCAGCCTGCCTCCCCGATCGGGTTGTCCTGCCAGGTCGGGGATAGCGCCAGCGAGTAGTAGGCCCCTCCCAGCCCGGCCAGGGCGCCACCCACCATGACATGGGCATACCGGACCCAGGCCACGTTGACGCCGGCCGACTCAGCACTGGCCGGTTCCTCGCCGACCGCCCGCAGCGACAGACCCATCCGGGTGCGGAACAAGTAGTAACTGGCGGCACCGGCGACCACCAGGGCCACATAAACCATCAGATCGTGGCCGAAGAGGAGCGGGCCGACTACCGGCCAGTCGGCGATGCCGCCGGTGATGAGGGGCTCGAAGGTCTCCCGGGACGGCTCACCGACGAGCGGATCTGACCCGGCTTTGCCGAGGAAGCTGGCGAGGCCGGTGCCAAAGATCGTCAAGGCGAGGCCCGAGACGATTTGGCTCACCCGCAGCGTGATCGAAGCAAACGCATGGATGAGCGAGAAGACGGCACCGGCAATCATGGCGACGACGACACCAAGCGTGAGACTGCCGGTCTCGAAGGTTGCCCAGAAGCCGCTGACGGCACCGACCAGCATCATGCCCTGCACGCCCAGGTTGAGGATGCCCGCCCGCTCGGTGATGATCTCGCCAACGGTGGCGAAGATGAGCGGTGTCCCCAGCCCGATGGCGGCGAACATAGTCAGAATGAGTTGGGAGTCGTTCATGCGGCTTCCACCTCCTCGGACAACTCTTCGAGAACCTTCTCGCGTGGCCTGATCCGGTTGGCAATGAAGAACTCACCACCCACGGCGAAGATGAGAATTGCGCCCTGCAACATGAGGACGATCTCCGGGGGGACGCCGATCGACTGGAGCGAAGGCCCGGCGTTGTTGAGCGCTCCCATCAAGATGGCCACAGGAATGACGGCTACCGGGTTGAGGCGGGCCAGGGCGGCCACGATAATGCCGGTGAAGCCGAGGCCGAGATCCAGGGACCTCGGGTCGAGGGCGCCCACCGGACCCGCCACGTAGAGCCCCCCGGCCAGCCCGGCAAAGGCTCCGGACAGCAAGAACACGCCGAGGATCTTCTTCGGTACCGAGATGCCGGCATAGCGGGCGGTGTCGGCCGAGTCCCCAACAACCCGCACCTCGAATCCCCACCGGGTCTTGCCGACGAGGTACCAGGCGAGCAGGGCCAACGCCACGGCAATGATGAAGCTGAGATCGAGACGGTTGAAGAACTCGGGGAAGCGGCCGCTATCCGGTATCGGCCGCCCGGTCGGGAATGTGCTGACCTCGGGATCCCGCCACGGGCTGCTGCTCCCGAAGATGAGGTAGTTCATGAGATTGAGGGCGATGAAGTTGAGCATGAGCGTGGTGATGATCTCGTTCACGCCCAGGTAGACCCGCGGGATGGCGGCGATACCCGCCCACAGGGCGCCTCCGATACCGCCGGCCACGATGACCACCGGGATCACGAGGGCGGCCGGAGCGCCGTCGCCCATGGCGATGGCGATACCGGACGAGAAGATGGCTCCAAGGAGGAATTGCCCTTCTGCACCGATGTTCCACACGAGCATCTTGAACGCCACGGCAGCCGCCAAGCCGGTGAGGATGAGCGGCGTAGCAGAGATGAGAGTTTCGCTCACGCCGCGTGAACTACCGAAGGCCGCGTCGACCATGTGCTGGTAGACCGAGAATGGGTTTTCCCCGGTGAGAGCCAGGAACAGCCCGCCGACGATGAGCGCCGCCAATACCGAAATCAGCGGGATGAGCAGCGAAAGCCGAACCGACGCCAGACCGCGGGGCTCAACAATGAAGCGGCGAGTGGTCATGCCGTCTCCTTCTGTCCCGCCATCAACAAACCGAGCCGTTCGGCAGTGGCCTCCTCGGCCGCCATCCGGCCAACGATTTCGCCCTCGTAGAGCACGAGCAGCCGATCGGAGAGTGCCAGCAGCTCGTCGAGGTCTTCGGAAATCAGGAGCACTCCGGTACCGCGGGCTCGCTCGGCCAGCACCAGATTGCGAACCGCTTCGGTGGCGCCGACATCGAGGCCCCGGGTCGGCGAGCGGGCGATGAGGACCTTGGGAACGAGCTCGACCTCGCGAGCAATGAGGGCCTTCTGGAGGTTGCCTCCAGACAGCAGCCGGATGGGCAGTCCGGGCTGTACGCCACGGATGTCGTACCGGTCGATGAGATCCGAGCCACGATCCTTGAACGCCGACGCCACCAGGCGCCGTCCCCGCGAGTAGGGCGGGTCCCGGAACGCCTTCAAGGCAAGATTGTCCTCCGTGGTCAAGCCGGGGGCCAGGCCCATTCCGAGCCGGCTCTGCGGCACGTACGCAAACCCCTTCTTGACGTGCGTTAGCACATCGGCGGAGGTCACATCCTCGCCGTCCAGAATCACCTGACCGGAGGTCGGCGTGCGGAGCCCGACCAGTCCGTAGGCCAGCTCACGCTGGCCATTTCCTGATACGCCGGCAATGCCCACAACCTCACCGGCGCGAATCTCAAAGCTGGCCCCGTTCACGGCGTCCAGGCCGCGGTCGCTCTGGACGTTGAGATTGTTGACCGTGAGAACGACCTCTCCAAGTGACTCCTGTTGCTCGCGAGTCGGGAGCTCGAGGTCTCGGCCCACCATCATCCGGGCCAGGTCGCGTGGTTCGGCATCGGCAGTATCAACGCCGCCGACGGTCTTGCCGCCCCGCAGCACGGTTACGCGGTCCGAAACCTGCTTGACCTCATGCAGCTTGTGTGAGACGAAGATGACCGACCGACCCTCGCCGGCCATTTGTCGCATCGTCTTGAAGAGCTGCTGGCCCTCCTGGGGAGTGAGCACGGCGGTGGGCTCATCGAGAATCAACACCTTGACCTCGCGGTACAGCAGCTTGAGGATCTCAACCCGCTGCTGCTCCCCGACCGAAAGCTGCCAGACACGGGCGGCCGGGTCCACCGGCAGGCCGTAGCTCTCCCCCAACTCGACGGCTTCAGCATGAAGTTGCTTCTGGTCGACGCGCAGTCCGAGCTTGGGGTGACCGAGGGCCAGATTCTCGGCGACGGTCAGGTTCGGGACGAGCCGGAAGTGCTGGTAGACCATGCCGATGCCGGCCGCAAGCGCATCCTTCGGAGATTTGAACGTGGTGGGCACGCCCTCTACTTCCATCTCGCCGGCATCGGCGCGATAGAGCCCCGCCAGGATCGAGCAGAGCGTGGACTTGCCGGCACCATTCTCGCCCAGAAGAGCGTGGACCTCGCCGCGACGAAGCTGGAAGTCAACGTCCTCGTTGGCCTTGACGCCGTAGAACGCTTTGTCGACATTTCGCAGCTCGACTGCCAGCGTGCCGTCCACAGGGGCTCCGGTCATGACACCACACTAGACAGAGAGGCCCCGCC
>SHLN01000125.1 GCA_004283105.1 Acidimicrobiia bacterium | reverse complement strand
GTCGATGCGGCCGGATTCGCCGAGCGAGTCAGCCACTTCGACCCCGATGTCGTGTGCACGCAGGAACTCGGCGGAGTGGCAGCCGACCGGCTGGCCGAGCTGTATCGCTTCGGCGAAATGAACCCCGCCACCGACTTCCGCGGCATGGGGATCGCCCTCAATCGACCGGCCAAGGTCACCACCCTCGAATTGCCCCACAAGGGCGGCCTCATCGCCCTGCTCGACCCGACCGATTGGCCGATGCTGTCCGAGCCCCTCGAGATCGTCAACCTGCACTTCGCAGCCCCTGCGCCACGGGGTGTCGTCCGAGCCAACATCGCTCGCCGTGCACAGTGGAAGGGATTCACCGACTACCTCGCCACCGCCCCCGAGCACCCCCGGCTCGTGGTCGGCGACATGAACTCGACTCCGGTTTGGCTGCTCTACCACCGCCTCACCGGGAGATTCGAAGACGCCCATCGAGCCGTCGCCAAACGCTTCGGACGCTTCCCCCGCCGCACCTGGGGCCCAACACCCCACTGGCCGCGCCTGCTGCGCATCGACCACGTCTTCACCGACGGCGTCGCCGTGTCCGACCTGTGGGTCGTTCCCATCCCCGGCTCAGATCACTCGGGAATCATCTTCGACGTCGCCGACTGAACCATCCTCCCGGTCGGTAGATTCGTTGCATGCCCCTGAGAATTGCCGCGATCATCGATCGAGTTCGGAGCAGCTTCTTCCTCGTTCCCATGCTCTTTGTCATCGCCGGTGTGCTGCTCGGTGAGCTCGGCATAACCATCGACGAGGCAGTCAACGACCAGGCCGGGGATCTTCCTCTGCGGCTCACAACCACCGTTGCCAGCGCTCGAGTCGTGCTCAGTGTGGTGGCCGGCGCCACGATCACCTTTGCCAGTATCTCCTTCTCGGTGAGCCTGCTCATCATCTCGCTCACCTCGAGTCAATACTCCCCTCGCGTTGTGCACGGACTGTTCCGCGATCCGTATAACAAGCGGGTCATCGGGATCGTCGTCGGAACGTTTGCGTACTGCCTGGTCGTCATTCGGGCAGTGCGGGGACCGCTGGAGGAAGGTGGGACTCCGGTCGTCCCAAGCCTTTCAACGGGCCTGGCGGTGGCCCTGGGCTTGATCGCCATTCTGTCGATCGTGGCCTTCATTAATCACAGCGCCCACAGCATGGACATCTCGAGAATCCTGCATCGAATCACCTCCGAGACCATCGAGCAGGCGGAACGATTGTGGACGTTGAACGACGAGGCAGTTCTTGCGGAGGATGCGGGCGACCCCGGAGACCTGCCCACTGACGACGGATTCGTCATCTCGCTTGGCGACACCGGCTGGATTCAGCAGCTCGATATCGATGCCCTGCTCGAAATCGTCGAGGACGGAGGGACCCTACAGGTCGAGATAAACGCCGGCCGGTACGCCATGGAAGACATGCCTCTGTGCACGATCTGGCCCCCGCCGGTTGATCCTGACGCGGCAGCGCATCGCGCCCGGGATGCGGTCCAGATCGGGGAGTCCCGGACCATGCAACAGGACGTGACCTACGGCATCCGTCAGCTCGCAGACGTGGCGCTCAAAGCGCTCTCACCCGGGGTGAATGACCCCACAACGGCCCAGGACGCACTCTTCCACCTCGGTAGCGTCGTACACGAGCTCCTGATTCGCCGGCCACCGGAGGCCCAGCAAACCCCTTCCGGCGGTCGTGTGCTTCTCCTTCCTCAGCGGGTCACCCACGAAGAGGTCATCGGGCTGGCGTTTGACGAAGTACGAATCGCCGCCATCGGGCAGCCAACAGTCTGCATCTACCTGCTCGGAGTCCTCCATTATCTGCTCGAGTCAGTGACCGCACGCCGGCTCGCCGACACCAGCGCGTTGTTGCGCCGCCAGGCCGAACTGGTCGTGGCGGGTAGCCACCAGGCGGGCTTGCTCGAGTCAGACCGGGAACGGATCGAGGCAATGTACGAAAGCAAGTTCAACAGCTGAGCGGTTCGGGCTCAGTGACCTAGCAAAAGGTACAGTCCGGCGGTGACTCGTGAACCACATGGCGGATTGGGCGCCCGCCTCAAACGCGTATTTGCCATTGGCGGGGTCGCCGTCGTCCGGGCAGCGGTCGACGCGCTCCGTCCGACCAGTCGCATGCCGGATGACGGGGACCCGGCCCCGGGCGAACCGTTCTCATGGCGCCGCGAGCTCGGTGAGCTCCGGGCCCGCATCAAGGACGAGAACGTCCCTTTCTTGTCGGCAGGCCTCGCCTACTACGGCATCCTGGCCCTCGTCCCGGGACTCATCGCCACGGTGTCCCTGTACGGCCTGGTGGCCGATCCGGCCGACGCCGCCGCTCTGGTGGAGAGTCTGGAGGACGCAGCTCCCGCTGAGGTGCGTTCGTTCATCGATGGCCAACTCAGATCAATCGTCGGGTGAGTGGCCAAGGCGCCGTGGTGTTGCGTCAGGCTCCTCGCGCAGCGGGGGCCGGATCGAGCTTGGCACCGGCGGGGACAGGGTTTCTGGGAGGCTGAGATCCGCACGAAGAGGGAGGGAGAACAACATGTTCAACGAATTCCGTGAATTCGCCATAAAGGGAAACGTTGTCGATATGGCCGTCGGCATCATGATCGGCGCGGCGTTCACGTCGGTCGTGAACTCAGTCGTGAGCGACATCATCACGCCCATTGTTGGGTCGGTGGCGGGCGGCCTCGATTTTGGCGACCGCTTCTGGGTGATCGAGTCCGGGGATCCGGCCGGGCCGTATGCGTCGGTGACCTCCGCCCGAGAGGCCGGCGCTGTCGTAGTGGCCTACGGGCGGCTCATCAACCAGATCATCAGCTTTCTCATCGTTGCGGCCGTGCTTTTCCTGCTCATACGCTGGATCAACCGGCTCCGTCGCAGCGACACGGCACCCGCCCCAACCACCAAACCCTGTCCGTTCTGCAAATCACACGTCGACCGGGACGCCACCCGGTGTCCGCAGTGCACATCGGAACTACAGGCCGCCTGACGGACCGCGCACGGGCCCAACGGTGACCCGAAGCCAGCCGCCCTCGGCAGCTAGCCGTCCTTCTCCGCTTGATAGGCGGCGATCACCTTTTGTGCTTCCTGCGGCGGCATCTCCTCGTAGTGGGAGAACTCGAGCTCGAACGCTCCCCTCCCGCCGGTGATCGATCGAAGGTCGATCGTGTATCGCTGCACCTCGGCGAGCGGCACGTCACCGGTCACGACCCGCATGCGCCCGATGGCGTCCATTCCGCCGACCCGTCCGCGTTTGGAGTTCAGGTCGCCGATGATGTCGCCCATGTACGCCTCGGGTGCCGTGACCTTCAGCGTCACGTACGGCTCGAGCAAGATTGGCTGTACGTCCTTGGCGGCTGCCCTGACGGCCTGGATGCCGGCCATACGGAACGACATCTCATCGGAGTCGACTGAATGGAATTTCCCGTCGTAGGCCGTAGCCCGCACCCCAACCACGGGATACCCGGCCACGAACCCTCGCTGGAGAGCCGTCTGGATGCCGCGATCGACGGCCGGGATGAGTGCCTTGGGAATCGAGCCGCCTTTGATGGCGTCGACAAACTCATAGTCCCCGTCGGGCAGCGGCTCGAACTTCACGAAGGCGACACCGAACTGCCCGCGCCCTCCGGACTGTTTCTTGTGCTTGCCTTCGACGTCGGCGCGGCCGCGGATCGACTCGCGGTACGGAACCTTGGGCACCTCGGTGGTCACCTCCACCCCGAACTTGCGCGCCATGCGGGCGAGCGCCATCTCGAGATGAATGTCGCCCTGGCCGGCCAGCACCGTCTGGTTCGTCTCGAGGCGACGCTCCAGCGTCAGCGCCGTGTCTTCTTCGGCCGCTTTCGCCAGTGCCGTCGACAGCTTCTCCTCGTCGTGGGTCGTCTTTGGTTCCACCGCCAGCCACATGTTGGGCGATGGGAGCTCCACCGGGTCGATGACAACGTCCGAGCCGGGCGCCCGAAGCGTGTCGCCGGACAGCACCGTTTCGAGCTTGGCGACCGCAGCGATGTCCCCACAGGACACCTCACTCGTGTCGTCGTGTTCCTTCCCATGCATGAAGAACAGGTTGTGGAGTTTGCCATTGGCTCCCACCCGGGGATTGCCGAGCACATCGTCGGCCTTGATCGTTCCAGAGAACAATCTGAACAGCGAGATTCGACCCAGGTACGGATCGGAAATCGTCTTGAAGACATACGCCTCGACCGGGCCGTTCGGGTTGCAGGTGAACTCGTCTTCTCCGTGAATGGGCGGCATCGGCCGGTCGAGCGGCGAGGGCCCATCGCGGATGATGAGATCGGCCAGGCGGTCGATTCCCACCAGGGTGGTGGCCGACCCGCAGAGGACCGGATAGATGGATCGGTCGGCGATCCCGTGGCGAAGCCCTTCCACCAGTTGCTCCTGTGTCGGCATGGTGCCCTCGAAATACGCCTCGAGCAACTCCTCGTCGTTCTCGACGACCGCCTCGACAAGCGACGTGTGGACCTCTTCGATTTCGTGCCGGATGTCCTCGGGGGGCTCGACCTCCTTCCCCTCCCACTTGCCCGGCTCGTACATGAAGGCGTGCTCGGTCACGATGCCGGCGACACCGCGCAGGTCCGCCTCCGAGCCAACCGGCATCTCGACCGGGGCTACTCCGGTGCCGAAGGCTTCCTTCAGCTCGGCCAAGACCCTGGTGTAGCTGGCGCGCTCGCGGTCGAGCTTGTTGATGAAGAAGGCACGGGCAATGCCCTCTTCTACGGCCAGCTTCCAGATGAGCTCCGTCTGCACCTCGACTCCGTCGGTACCGGAGACAACGAATAACGCCAGGTCGGCGGCCCGCAGCGCCGAGCGCACTTCGCCGATGAAGTCTGAATAGCCCGGCGTGTCGATGACGTTGATCTTGTAGCCGTGCCAGTCGATAGGGGCGACGGCCAGGTTGATCGAGCTCTGACGATCAACTTCTTCGGGCTCATAGTCGGTGACGGTGTTGCCGTCGGCGACAGTGCCGAGGCGGGTGGTGACGCCCGCCGCGTACATGAGCGCTTCGGCAATCGAGGTCTTCCCGGACCCGCTGTGCCCGACTAGTACGACATTGCGGATCCGATCGGGTTCCACGCCTTGGCCTCCTCAGTTAGCTCGGTTTTCCCCACTTTAGGCAAGCGACTGAGTGCCGCCACCGGCGTCGTCGAATAGGGTGGGGTGATGGGGAGACCACTATCAGCTCAGGACCTGCTCGACGCCGCCCGCGTCCGGATTCATCGCCATTCACCGGCACAGGCTCTCCAGGCCCAGTCGGAGGGAGCGATCATCCTCGACCTGCGCTGCGGCTCCGACCGCACGGCTGAGGGCTCGATCCCGGACTCGCTCCCGATTGCGTTGTCGGTGCTTCCCTGGCGGGTGGACCCCGCATCGCCGTCACGGGACGAACGACTGACGAGCCGGGAGGCAACCCTGATACTCGTATGCAACGACGGGTTTTCGTCCAGCCTCGCCGCCGCCAATCTCATCGAGATGGGATTCGCCAACGCCGGCGATCTGGAGGGCGGCTACCGCGCGTGGGCGGCCGCCGGGCTCCCCGTCGAGTCGGACTCGTGAGCGGCTGGGCCGACTTCCAACAGGAGGCCCCCGATCTCGCCGGGATGGTGCGCAGCCGGTTCACCCACCACAAGCACTGTCTGCTGGCCACGGTGCGCCGGGACGGTTCGCCGCGCCTCAGTGGCATTGAGCTGTGGTTCTGGAAGGGCGAAGCCTGGCTGGGATTGATGCCCGGCTCGGCAAAGGGATCCGACCTCGACCGCGACCCCCGCTTCGAACTCCACAGCGCTCCCACCGATCTCGATCTCGAAGAGCCGGATGCCCGGATACACGGAATCGCGGAGCGAGTGTCGGATGACGCGACTATCGCCGCGTTCGCAGCCGACCTCCCGCATCCTGCTCCCCCGCCCCATGAGATGGACCTCTTTCGCATCGAGCCGACCCAGGCCGTGCTCGTGCGCGTCGAGGGAGATGAACTGGTGATGGAGTCCTGGAGTCCGGGCGTGCCCCCCAAACGGCAAACCCGGCGCTGAGGACACCTAGGCTCAGAAGGTGACCTCCTTCGAGCCGTTCGCCGACTACGAGTCGCACGATGCGGTGGGGTTGGCCGACTTCGTCGCCCGGCGCGAGGTCCACCCTGGCGAACTGGTTGAAGCAGCCGTCCACCGGATCGAGGCTCGAGATCCACGGATCAACGCCGTGATCCGGCGCGGCTTCGAGAAGGCCAGGAATCAGGCGACTGCCATCCCCACCGGCCCGTTTGCCGGAGTCCCGTTCCTCATCAAAGACCTCTCGTTCGAAGCAGGAGAGCAGGTTGCCTTCGGCTCGGTGTTCTTCCGCGACTACCGGGCGGACGCGACTTCCGCGCTCGTCGAGCGATTCCGTTCCGCCGGCTTGATAAGCCTGGGTCGAACGAACACTCCCGAGCTGGGCTTGCTCCCATCGACGGAGCCCACCATCTACGGAGCGACCGCCAACCCGTGGGATCTCGCCGCCTCGCCGGGCGGTTCGAGCGGTGGTGCAGCGGCTGCAGTCGCCTCCGGCATGGTGCCGATGGCTCATGCCAGCGACGGGGGCGGATCCATTCGTATCCCGGCGTCTGCGTGCGGGCTCTTCGGCCTGAAGCCGACGCGGGGGCGGACCCCTCAACGGCCGTTCTCGGGCCCCGATGGCCTGCCGGTCGGGCTGTGCATCAGCCGCAGCGTCCGGGACAGCGCCACCCTGCTGGATGCCGTTCACGGCGCCGAGGGCGGCGATCGGTGGCACGCCCCGTCGCCGGCCGGATCGTTCGCCGAGTCTGCCCGCCGCCATCCGGAGCGGCTCCGCATTGCCTACACCATCCACGACTTCAGCGGCCGCCGGGTCCATCCCGACGTTGCAGAGGCGGTCCTCTCCACGGCTCGCCTGTGTGAGGAACTGGGACATGAGGTGATTGAGGATCGTCCCGCCATCGACCGCGATCAGATGGCAGCCGCCTTCCTGTTGCTGTGGGAGGCGGTGCCGGCCAGTGTGTTCCAGCTCATCCTCGAACAGGCGAACGAGCAACTAGCGGGCCGGTTGATCCGGAAGCTCGGCGACTGGCGGGCGATTCGGCTCATCGCCCGCCTGGATGGCCGCAAGTCCGGGCAGCCGGCGTTCGAGCCCTTTACCTGGGCACTCGCCAAGCGGGCCCACTCCACTCGCTCCGGCGAGCTAGCCATGGCCTACGGCAAGCTGCAGGCCATCACCTACGAGGTGGCCGACTTCCTCGACCGGGTCGACCTGTTTCTCTCACCCACCCTTGGTACGCCACCGGTACGAACCGGAGAGATCGATCAGACGATCGATCTCGACGATCTCATCGATCAGCTCGTCGACTACGTGGAGTTCACCCCCCTCGCCAACTTCACCGGATTTCCGGCAATGACTGTACCCCTCCACTGGAACGAGGCAGGCCTCCCCATCGGGTCCCACTTCCTCGGCCGCTTCGGCGAGGAAGAGACGCTCCTCGGCCTGGCGGGGCAGCTCGAGACCGCCCGGCCGTGGTGGGACAAGCGGCCGGAGCTCTAGACGCAATGGTCCCGAGGCGCCGCTCCCTGCCTCCTCCTCGGTGGCTGATGGCCGTCGGATGTGCACTCGTGGTGGCCGGCTGCGGCACCGGCCAGCCGGCAGACGTTGCCACCACTCCCACCGTTCCCACATCGACATCGACATCGACATCGACCTCCACCCCAGCAACATCGACTTCGACTTCGACCACCACCCCAGCAACATCGACTTCGACTTCGACCACCACCTCCACCC
>SHLN01000124.1 GCA_004283105.1 Acidimicrobiia bacterium | reverse complement strand
GGTGTCAGCCGGGTGTAGGGGTTGGAGACATGCATGCCGTTGTGCGCAAGCTCGATGCCCGCCAGCGCTCCGTGGTCGTGGATCCGCGAGGCGGACCGTGCCAGGGCCGGGATGTCATCGTCGTCCCAGAGTCGACCCTCGATGTACGGGGTGAAGTCCGAGGTGGGATGGATTTCGACTTCCTCGGTGCACACCACCGCCCAGCCACCCTCGGCCTTCATTGCCCGCATTTCGGCAACTGCGCTCGGATCGCGATACCCCATGCCGTTGCAGTGCGGTACCTGGAAGAACCGGTTGCGGGCGGTGACCGGCCCGATCTCGACGGGTTCGAACAGGATGTCGTACCGGGGGTCGCGCACGTTCGCACGCTACCAACACGGGGTGTGTCGTGGAAATAGCACAGGTGGATCTCCGAGCCATCGGCGTCATCTGGCAATGACCGATGACGAAGGCGCACTTGATTCGTGCGTCGAGAAGGAGGTCGCAGCCAGGGGCGTCGAGGGCCGGAGAGGCGCCGTGGTAGTTCTGCGGCACACCCCTAGGGACAGATGGCGTCGACCGTTGGGAAGGGATTGACGGCGTCTCCGCCGTTCGGGTGGAGCTGGAAGTGGAGGTGAGGCCACGCGTCGGGAGCGTTGCCGGTGCTGCCCACGGTCCCGAGCGAGCCACCGATGGCGACCCGCTGTCCCTGGGCAAGACCGGGTGCCCAGGCGTCCATGTGGGCGTAGTAGTACTCGGTTCCGCTGTCACCGAGCAGCCATACGGTGATACCCCCGAGGCCGCCATTCGAGAGCCGTCCGACGGTGCCGGCTTCGATGGCGACGAGTGGAGTGCCGCGGTCGGCCATCATGTCGACGCCCTTGTGAGTCCGGCCACCCGAACGGGGCGCTCCCCAGGTATCGCGGAAGTGATGGGGGCCCTGCACCGGGCACACCAGCCCACCCACGGGGACCGGCGGAACCGTTGTCGTCGTCGTGGTCGGGGCAACCGTCGTAGTGGTCGTGACCGGCACGGTCGTCGTCGTCGTTCCGGTGCCGATCGTTGTGGTCGTCGTTGCCGGCGTGGTCGTCGTCGTGGTTGCCGGCGTCGTGGTGGTGGTAGCCGGTGGGCGGGTCGTCGTGGTGGTAGCCGGGGCGAGCGTGATCGTCGTTGTTGTGGCGTTGTATTGGACCTCTGCCTCGTAGGCCGCGGCCAGCGTCGTGTACTGGTAATCGAGTTCGGTCACTTCACCTTCCAGTACGTCAATGCGCTCCGTCGCCTCAGCCTCGGCGGCAACAAACGAGTCGATCTCAGCGGCGAGATAATCGAGATCGGCGTCGAACTGCGTCATGACCTCGGCCTGCGCAGCGATCTGTGCTTCATCGACGGCGAGCGATGCCGCCAGGTAGCGAGTGGCGATGGCCCGATCTGACCAGGCTGCTTCTCTGCCTCCGGTGAACAGCACCAGTGAGCGGTCGGCGGCCCGGTCGAGAATCGAGCCGTACTCCACACGAGCGGCGTCGGCATCGACCACCAGCTCGTCGTATTCGAACTGAATGAGGCCAATCGTGTCGACGGCAATACGTCGATCCCACGAGGCCGCTTCCAGCTCTCCGAGGGCATCCTGCAACTCGACCCGGAGGTCGTACAGCTCTTCGTCGGTGACCGCAGACGCCGGCGCCGCCATGGTTGCCACCAGGAGCGCTGCTGCCGCGAGAAGCACCACCCGTCTCATCGCAACGCCCATCCGACTCCGGTCCGCTCCACCCGGCTCTCTTCCCTGAGCTTGGCGAGATGGGCCGTGGCCGATTGGGTTGCCAGCGGCCGGAGGGCAGGATCCAGACCCGGATACACGGAAGCGACGATGTCCTCTGTCGAACGAGGACCGCCTGCCAGAGCAGCCACGACATCGGCTTCCCGCCGGCGGCGGTGTGTGATGTAGTCGTCTATGACGCCGGGGCCGTCCTCGATGACGTCCCCGTGACCGGGGTAGATCCGGGTGGGAGCGAGGGCGGCGAGACGATCGAGGGTGGCCATGTAGGCGGACATGTCCTCGACGACGACTGTCGTTCCTGCCTTGATGGTGTCGCCTGTGAATACACCGTCGGAGACGGCAAAACACAACGAATCGGCGGTGTGGCCGGGTGTGTGGAGCACCTCGATCACCTCTGTTCCCACGCGGACACCATCACCATCGGCAATCGCCGAGATTGCTTGAAAGCCCCCGTAGTCGCCGTAGCCGTAGGAAGGGACGCCGAGCTCACCGGCGAGAGGATTGGCCGCCGGCGCGTGGTCGAGATGGTGGTGGGTCACGAGGACGCCGACGACCTTCAGCCCCTCCACCGCCTCCCGAATGGCGGCGAGGTGGGCGTCGATCATCGGTCCCGGATCGATGATGACGGCCTCTCCGCCGGTCGCCACGACGTAGGTGTTGGTGCCGTCGCCGGTGAATGGCCCGGGGTTTGGCGCCAGGATGCGAGTGATGTTCATGGGGCAATCTCCAGTCAACAGTCAACAGTCAACGGCAAACCCTCCCGCGTTGCCGGCGATTGGAGAGCTGCCGCCTTGCGCGCGGCCTATTCGCACAATTCGCTGCCATGGCGGGCCTACGCACACGTCGCCCGGCGCCATCCGCGCAGGGAACTCACTACCGCTAACTCCTCTGCTTCGAGCAGTGCCGCCGACGGCACCGATTCCTCCCGCAGTCTCCCGGCTTCGATGAGCTCGGCTCGATAGACACCGGGAAGACAGCCGTCGGCGAGGGGTGGGGTGAGCCAGTCGTCTCCAAGTCGAACGGCCAGGTTGGCACGGGTCGTTTCGGTGGCGAGGCCGTGCTCGTTGACGAGCACAACGTCGTCGGCCCCGGGGTGCCGGGCGGCCGCCGCCTCGTAGGCCTCGCGGTGCGTCGTCTTGTGGAACAGCAGGACGTTCCCTGAGCTGACGCGCTGGGTATCGATGGCGAGTCGCACGGGATCGGGGCGGTGCTCGAGAGGCGCAGTTTCGAAGGACACCTCGCCCGCCCGCGTCAAAAGGAGTCGTACCCGCAGGTCCTCCTCGCCGCCGAGCCCGGCGAGCGCCGCCTCGATGTCGTCGGGAACCGGAAATCCGAAGTAGCCGGCCGAGGCGCGGAGGCGTTCGAAGTGACTCTCCCATCGGTCGATTCCACTCTCCGGTCTCCAACGCATCGTTTCGAGCAGCGAGAACTCTGGCGGCCGATGGGTGAGAACGGCCGCCTTCACGATGGCCTCGTCGTACTCGCTCGCCGCCACCGAGTCCCAGGTGATGCCGCCCCCGGTTCCGTATTCGGCGGTCCCGGTGCGGTCGTCTATGACGACGGTGCGGATCGCCACGTTGAACTGGGCCCGGGGCTCGCCGCTGCCCGGTGGGGCCAGCAGGCCGACCGCCCCGCAATAGAGCCCGCGAGGTGTCGCCTCCAGCTCCCGAATGATCTCCATCGTCCTCGCCTTGGGCGCGCCGGTGACCGACCCTGAGGGAAACAGCGCCTGGAGCACATCCATCAGGGTGGCCCCCGGCCGCGGGACGGCCCGCACCGTTGAGGCCATCTGCCAGAGTGTCTCGAAGCGTTCGATGCCGAAGAGACCATCCACCTCGACCGAGCCGTATTCGGCGATCCGGCCGAGATCGTTACGCAGCAGGTCGACGATCATCAAGTTCTCGGCGCGATCCTTCTCGGAGGCCTCCAGCCAGAGTCGACGCGACTCATCCTCGGCCGGCCACCGGCCCCGGCCGACCGTGCCCTTCATGGGGCGAGTGGTGATGCCACTCTCATCCCAGTGGAAGAAGAGCTCGGGACTGGCCGAGAGCACCTGGTAGTCGCCCAGGTCGATGAACGCTCCAAATCCGCCGGACTGGGCAGAGATCAGATCTCCATAAGCGCCCAGCCGGTCACCAGAGAACCGGCCGCGCATGCGCATCGTGTAGTTGACCTGATAGGTGTCGCCGGTGCCGATACGCTGGTGGATGGCTCCCAACGCCGCCGCGTGGGCGGCACGATCCTGATCCGGCTCCCACTCCCCCATCTCGTATGGGACCGCCTCCGGCCAGGCGGGATCTACGAGGCGTTCGTCGAAGACGGCGAACCAGGCGAGAGGCAAGCCGTCGACCGGGTCGTGGGTAACGAGAACGGGATCAAACCCCGCAGCCGACTCGTACGAGAGGAAGCCGGCCACCCAACGGCCCTCCTCAGCATGACCCTCGGCGCCGGCGACGACGCCGGCGATCTCGTCGATCGAGTGCGCAGCCAGCACATCGACTGGATCGACGAAACCGAAGCTGCGTCGGTGGCCGAGGCGGAGGTCATCGAAGCGGATCTGCATACCGGCGCAGCGTAGCCCGAGCCGAATTGGCCCGACTGCCGTAATCTGGCCGCCATGGAACCACGCGACCTTCCCTCGGTGACCGATCTCATGGCCGCCCTCGAAGACGCACGGTCGCCGCGTGATGTCGCCGCCGACGTTGCCCGCCGGGCCATCGACCAGGCCCGGGAGCAGATAGCGCGGGGAGGAGAGCCGGACCCGATCGAGATCGCTCGGATCGAGCTCGCCCGGCTCGAGCGCCGCCGGCCGAGGGCCGTGATCAATGCCGCCGGTGTGCTGCTGAACACAAATCTCGGGAGGGCACCGCTCCACCCCGATGCCGCGACAGCAGCTGCAGAGGCGCTCGCCGGATACGGCAACGTCGAATTCGACCTCGAGAGCGGACAACGTGGACGCCGAGGCGCGTATGTTCGTGAGCTGGTGGCCGGCCAGACCGGAGCCGAAGCGGCGCTCGTGGTCAACAACAACGCCGGTGCCCTCTTCCTGACTCTGGCCGCACTCGGGCTCGACCGCCAGGTGGTGATCTCGCGCGGCGAGCTCATCGAGATCGGGGGGTCATTCCGGCTGCCCGAGCTGATGGCGGCCGCCGGGGTCTGGCTCGTCGAGGTAGGGACGACCAACCGCACCCGGACCGCGGACTACCAAGACGCCCTCCGCCCCGAGACTGCGATGATCCTCAAGGTCCACCCGTCCAACTACCGCACCGTCGGCTTCACCGACGAAGCCGGGTATCAGGAGCTCGCCGGCCTGGCGCACCGCCGGCACCTGCCCTTCGTGGCCGACGTCGGGTCCGGTTTGCTCGATTCGGCTGTTCCCTGGTTGCCCGGACCGCCGCCCGCCTGGGTCGATGGTGAGCCGGCCGTCCGTCAAACCCTTGCGGAGGGGGCCGACCTCGTCCTGTTCTCGGGCGACAAGCTTCTCGGTGGTCCACAGGCCGGGATCATCGCCGGCCGAGCCGAGCTCATCGATCGGCTGGCCGGCCATCCCATCGCACGCGGGGTCCGATGCGATGGCTCCACATTGGCGGCGCTCGCCGCCACGCTCGAGCTCTACGCCGATGGCCGGGCCGGTGAGATCCCGTTCTGGGCCATGGCCGCCATCCCGGCCGACGAGCTCGAGGCGCGATCGGCCGCCCTGGTAGAAGCCGTCGAAGCCGACGGTGAGCTCGTCCTCGGCGAATCGGTGGTCGGAGCCGGATCGGTGCCCGGACAGGCCATTCCCGGTCCGATCATCCGGTTTCCCGGGCGCGGCAGAGACGCCGTCTGGCATCGGCTCCTGGGCGGAGACCCGCCCATCGTCGCTCGCCGCCGTGAGGGTGACCTCGTAGTCGATCTCCGGACCGTTCCACCAGAGATGGACGGCATGCTGGCTGCCGCGTTGACCGACGCATGCCGATCGTAGGGACGGCCGGTCACGTCGATCACGGCAAGTCGACGCTCATCCAGGCCCTCACCGGCCGGGATCCAGACCGGCTGGCCGAGGAGAAGGCGCGTGGGCTCACCATCGACCTCGGCTTTGCCTGGACCGACCTCCCATCCGGGACGACCATCGGGTTCGTCGACGTGCCCGGCCACGAGCGCTTCATCAAGAACATGCTGGCCGGCATCGACGCCGTCAACGTCGGGCTGCTCGTCGTGGCCTCCGACGAGGGCTGGATGCCCCAGTCCGAGGAGCACCTCGCCGTGCTGGACCTGCTCGAGCTCTCGCGCATAGTGATCGCCCTGACCCGAACCTCGCTCGCCGATGAGGAGACGGTGGAACTGGCACGCGCCGAGATCGAAGACCACGTGGAGCGAACGGTGGCCGCCGGAGCACCCATCATCGCGGTCGATTCCATCTCCGGCCGGGGAATCGATGAGCTCGTGGCCGCCCTCGACCAGGCGGTGGCCGCCACCGACGTGGTCGACAATGGGCGACCACGGATGTGGGTCGATCGATCGTTCACCATTGCCGGAGCGGGAACCGTGGTCACCGGCACGCTCCTGGACGGGTCGCTCTCGGTGGGCGATGAAGTAGCGATTGTCCCCGAGCTGGGTCGGGCCCGGATCCGCGGCATCCAGAGCCACGAAGAGAGCCACGAGCACCTCGATCCGGGGACCCGTACCGCCCTCAACCTGAGCGGGCTGGCGACCTCCGATGTTCCGCGCGGGGCGATGTTGGGAAGACCCGGGGACTGGGTCCCGACGGTTCGATCGCTGGCGGCGCTGCGGACCGTCCGCAGCCTGTCGGCCCCCCTCCAGGACCGGGGCGCCTATCACCTCCATGTCGGCAGTGGCTCGTGGCCGGCCCGTCTCCGCCTGTTGGACGGTCCCGAGCTGGCCGGATCAGGGCATGCCATCCTCACCACCGACCACCCCATCCCTCTCAAGATGGGCGACCGGTTCATCCTCCGGGAGGTCGGACGGAGGTCGGTCGTCGCCGGCGGACGAATCCTCGAGCCGAGACCCCCGGAGCGGGTCCGTTCCCTGGATGTCGGGCCGCTGGAAGCGGTACTGGATGCGAGCCCCGACGATCAGGCCGCCACCCTGCTCGCCGGCCGGGGAACGGCATCGGTCGACGAGCTCGCGGCCCACACCGGCGGCGGTCGGGCCGCGGCGGCTGTGATCGGCGGGCACATGGCCGTCGATCCGGAAGTGGCCGGTGCGCTCCTGGAGCAAGCCGTCGGCGCCGTCGAGACCTACCAGCAGGCCAACCCGCTCCGACCGGGAATGCCCAAGGCAAGTCTTGCGAGCGGTCTCGGTATCGAATTGGAGCTGCTCAACGTCCTGCTTCTCGGGACCAATCGGCTCACCGGAGCGGGCACCTCGGTCACCACGAGCGGATTCACAGTCGAGTTGGATGCTGCCCAGACGACGGCATGGGAAGCAGCGCGGGCGCGACTCGAGTCGGGCCTGGCTGTCCCAACCCTCAAGGAGCTCGGACTATCGACCGAGCTCGTGTACGCCCTGGTACGGGCCGGCTCATTGCTGCGGGTGAGCAGCGACCTCGTCTATCTGCCCGACCAGATCGCCGCCATCGTGTCCGGCCTGACCGACCTCCCCGAGGGATTCACCGTGGCCGACTTCCGCGACCACTTCGGCCTGACTCGAAAGTACGCGGTCCCCCTCCTCGAATGGCTCGACGCCGAGGGCCACACGATACGGCGCGGCGACGTCCGGGGAGCAAGGTAGCGCATTGCGCAATGCGCCAGATTTTTCCTGGTCAAGTCGCGAATTCGCGATTAGCGTCGACCGCAGCTAACACAGGAGGAGCACGCTGGTGACCGAGGCGCCGAGCAGAGATTGGCAGGCCGATGGCCTGTGCAGGGGCAACCAGGCCCACCTCTTCTTTCCCCCGAGCACGATCGAACGGAAAGAAGAGCGCGAACGACGAGAGACCAAGGCTCGGGCCATCTGCGCCGTGTGCCCGGTTCGCCGGGAGTGCACCGAGTACGCCATGGAGATCCGCGAACCGTACGGAATCTGGGGCGGATACACCGAGACGGAACGGCGCCAGCT
>SHLN01000304.1 GCA_004283105.1 Acidimicrobiia bacterium | reverse complement strand
GCCGACCACGATCCACACGATGAGGAGCGGGCCGGGTTGCCAGTAGAACCCGGCTCCACCGATTGCCCCCAACGCCATCCCGAGCACGATGACCGGCCGCCTGCCCCAGGTATCGGCGAGCCGTCCGCCGATGAGCAACCCGGTGGCTCCGAGCGCACCTGCCGAGATGATGGTCAGGCTCGAGGCCAGCACCGACCAGTTCAGGTCGTTGATGAGATAGTCGGAGGCGAAGCTGACGGCCGGTCCACTGAACGCTCCCACCGCCATACCGGCAATGGCGAGGGGCCAGAAGTAGCGTCCGATCTGGCCGCTCAGCACCTCGAGGACCGGTGGCCGTTCGAGGGGAGCGCGGAAGGCCCGGCTCTCTTGCAGGAATCGGGCCAGCAGCGGATAGGCGATGAGGCCGATCATGCTCAGGCCAAACAGCCAGCGCCATCGATCGGTTGGCAGCTCGAAGAGCGGGGCCAGCAGGAACGCCAGGCCGCCGGCCAGGCTTCCTGCCACACCCCAGATGCCCATCGAGAAGCTGCGGATGTGCGGGCTGATCTCTTCGGCCAGGTACACGATGGCGAGGGCGGCGACGGCTCCCGAGGCGGCCCGGGCAACGGCCTGGAAGACCGTGAAGGCGATGACGCCTGAGGTCAGCGCGGTAGCAAGGTTGGCGACCAGGATCATGACAAACGCAACCAGCATCGGCCGCCGTCTCCCGAGCCGATCGCCCCAGATCCCATAGGCGACGGCGGTGAAGCTGCCGAGCCGGATGATGGCGAGGATCCAGCTGGCGTCCCCTTTGCTCAACCCGAGATCGGGCCGCGAGAAGGCAAGCGTCACGACCAGGAGGCTCCCGGCGAACGCCTGTACAAAACCTGCCGTCACCATGAGTGTCGTGATGCGGCGGTCGTTGCGGTTGAATCGGTTGCTCATGCCACGACGCTCCCGGGCGGGACTTCGGCATCGATGGTCAGGAGGATCACGCCCCCGTCGGTTATCGCGCCCAGCACGAGGACGTCGGACCGGAACCCGGCCACCCGCATGGGTGGGAAGCCGGTGACCGCCACCACCTGGCGGCCGACGAGGTCGTTTGCCTCATAGTGGTCGGTGATCCTGGCCGAGGATTGGAGCTCCCCGAGCTCGCCGAAGTCGATCCACAGCTTGAACGCCGGGTGGCGCGCCTCGCTGTTTGGCTCGGCTCGGCGGACAATGCCGGTGCGAATGGCAAGCGCCTCGAAATCCTCGAACGTGGGCATGAGGGGTGGACATTACAAGGGAACTCATGCTCGTGGTCTGCCGTTACCCTTCCAGAGTCCCATGACTATCGAAGAAATCAACCTCGTCGCCGTCGTGAGCGCCTTCTTCTTCGGCGCCCTGTCCTTCCTATCGCCCTGTGTCCTTCCGCTTCTCCCCGGCTATCTGTCACTGATGTCGGGCTACTCGGCCGAAGAGCTCAAGACCGGCGGAGCCTCCACTCGCACCATGCTGCGGGTCACCGGATTGTTCATCGCCGGGTTCACGGTCGTGTTCGTCGCATGGGGGCTCGGAGCCAGCTGGGCACTGCCCGGCAACGGATGGATCGTGTGGGCGGGCTGGTTCGTGGTGGCCATGGGCCTGTTCATCTTCGTCACCGCTTTCTGGAGTCCCGCCTTTCTCATGCCGCTCATGCGGGAGCGGCGTCTCGAGGTTCGGCCCTCCCGGCTCGGGAAATTCGCTCCGCCGCTCATGGGAGTGGCATTCGGGTTCGGGTGGACACCGTGTATCGGCCCGTTCCTCGGTGCGCTGCTCGCGTTCACAGCCGCCGACACCGCCTCGGCCTGGGAGTCGGCCACGCTCCTCGTGGCCTATTCGGCCGGCCTCGGCGTCCCGTTCCTGGCAGCCGCGCTCGCCACGAACAAGGTCCTGGCCGGTTTCGACGCCTTGAAGAAATACCTCCGCCCCATCCAGGCGACGTCCGGCCTGTTGCTGGCCGGCTTCGGCCTCCTTCTCATTACCGGTGCCATCACGGACCTCTCCGTCTGGTTCAGCGACCTGCTCCGCAGCATCGGCCTGGACAGCCTGAGCGAGATCTAACGGTTCCGGTTCGGCCTGCCCGCCGGGTGCATCTAGCCTCCCTCCATGCTCTCCCAATCAGCGTTCCTCGATCTGGCCGCCGAATACTCGGTAGTTCCGCTCACCCTCGAGGTGGTGGGGGATCGCGAGACGGCCGTCACCGTGTTCGAGAAACTCGTCGGCGACGCGCCCGGATTCCTCCTCGAGTCGGTTGAGGGGGGCGAGCGGTGGGGGAGG
>SHLN01000303.1 GCA_004283105.1 Acidimicrobiia bacterium | reverse complement strand
GATCGGCCAGGGTCGACTTCCCGTGGTCGATGTGGGCAATGATGCTGAAGTTGCGGATGCGCGAAGTCATGAGAGGTTCGGTTGGGGACTCGGCGATTGTACGGCGCGCTGAGCTGTGAGCTGTGAGCTGTGAGCTGTGACGAGGACAAGACGTAGGAAGACTCTGGCGCATTGCTCATAGCCCATGGCCCATAGCCCTTCGCGCATCGCGCACAGCGCACAAGCGGGGTATGCTGTCGCCTTCACGAAGGACACACATGGCCAATATCAAATCCCAAATGAAGCGCAATCGCCAGAACGAGAAGGCTCGTCAGCGCAATCAGATGGTCCGCTCCGAGATCAAGACCCGTGCCAAGACGGCAGTCGACGCTGCCACGGCCGGCGACGCGACCGCTTCCCGCGAAGCGCTCAAGCAGGCCCAGGCCCGTATCGACGTAGCCGCAACCCGAGGCGTACTCCACGCCAAGACCGCAGCTCGACGCAAGTCGAAGCTCACCAAACAGGTCAACACCCTCCTCGGCTCGTAGCCCCATGTCGGACGAAACCACCTGGCTGACTCCGGCCGCGCACACGAAGCTCTCCGAGGAATACGAAGAGCTCACCACCGCCGGCCGGCGTCATATCGAAGAACGCATCGCAGAGGCTCGGTCACATGGCGATCTGCGAGAGAACGCCGACTATGACGCCGCCAAGAACGAGCAGGGCATGATGGAGGCACGCATCCGTCAGCTCAAGCACCTGCTCGAGAACGCCGAGGTCCGGGAAGCCGTCGACACCGGCAAGGTCGAGGTCGGCTCGATTGTCACCGTCACGAACGGCGAGCTCACGCTCGAAGTCCTCCTCGCAACCAACGAGAACCGGGTTTCCGGCGTTCAGACGGCCGCCCCCGATGGCCCGCTCGGGAGCGCCCTCCTCGGCGCCGCCGTCGGCGACCAGGTCACCTACGAAGCCCCCGGCGGAACCTTCACGTACACGGTGGAAAGCATCAGGCCCTTCGAGGGCTGAGCAGCGCCGAAGGCGCTGCGGTCACCAGTCACCAGTCACCGGTCGCCGGCCAGATTGCGATCAGAGTCGTCCGAGGCGGGTATGTCCTCACGTTCTATCTACCTGCGATTCTGGCTCATAGCTCATAGCTCATAGCTCACAGCTCACAGCCGCGAGCCGCCAGGCTCGCTGCCTACGCCGTCCTGCGGGCTGCGCTTCCCGAATACCAGCGGCAGAGGGCGACGGTGAGGCGCTCCATGGTGAGCCGATGGGTGTCCTCGGGTGCGCTCTTGAGGTGCTGGTCGGCCCGGCTGATGGCGTCGAGCGCTCGCCGGAGCTCGCTGTCTGAAGTTCGGCCCCGGATGCCCCAGGCTTTCTTGGTCGGGTAATGGTCGGGCGACGTACCGGTCCACTCGGCGAACGTGGCAATATCCGGAGCGGCGGCCGCCATCGCCCGGCGCTTGAGGTCGTTCTCCAGGTAGGCGAGGAGGACGAGAGGATGACTGTGCGTGAGGTAGTCCGTCAGGCGGCGAAGGGCTTGTCCCACATCCCCGGCCGAAACGGCGTCGGCGTAGAGCCAGACCGGCTCGTCGGGTCTCGTCCGGAATCGCTCGATGAGCTCCTCAGCCGAAGGGACCTCGTCGGCTAGCTCCAGCTGGTCGAGGGCTCCCGACATGGCGGCAAGATCAGACCCGAACCGCTGGATGAGGGCCTTGCGGGCTTCACCCGGCAGCTTCAACTTGCGCCGCTTCAGCTCGCCCCCCAGCCACTCCCCTGCATCGCGCTCGCGAAGCTTCTTGACCGGGGCAACCTCCCCGACCTCCTTCACAACCTTCGACAACACCGCCGGAAGGGCGCCGGCCGACGTGAAGGCGAGGTTCAGGTCCTCCGGCAAATCTACGAGCAGCTCAGCGATGATCTCGGCCTCAGCCTTCAGGAGGTTCTGAGCGTCGACGACCATGACCGCTTCCCGACCGCCGAACAATGAGCCCGATTGCAGAGCCGGCACCACCGCTTCGAGATCGGTCCGCATGACACCGCCGGTGTCTTCGTCGGAGGTCGTGCCCTTGCCGGGAACGTCGACCCGCACGAACGAATCGGCATCTTCCAGATGAGCGTGGGCCCGTTCGAGCATCTCCTGACGCTCACCCGGCCCGGCATCTCGTGGACCAACAACGGCAAGGATGGACATGGAGGGAGGCTACCGCCTCACCAGTCCCTCGTCCCTCGCCCCAAGCCAGCAGCCAAAACGCGCCCCTTCCCCCCTCACGCGAAGCGAAGCAGAGTGGGAGGGGC
>SHLN01000123.1 GCA_004283105.1 Acidimicrobiia bacterium | reverse complement strand
GATCGCTCGTCGCTCGTCGCTCGTCGCTCGTCGAAGTCGAGGTCGAGGTCGAGGTCGAAGTCGAAGTTCCTGGTTCCTGGTTCCTGGTTCCTGGCGCAACGCGCACAGCTCATGGCTCATAGCTCACAGCTCACAGCTCGTAACTACACTTCCCGCTCCCGTACCCGAGGACCGCATGATTGATCAAGACGCCCTCCGCGCCGCCATAGGTGAGGTAGAGGATCCTGAGATCCACAAGTCACTGGCCGAGCTCGGCATGCTCCGCGACCTCACGGTTGCCGACGATGGATCGGTCCGGGTGCTCGTCGCCCTCACCGTGCCCGGATGTCCGCTCAAGGACAAGCTGGAAGCCGACGTCACCGAAGCGGCCCGATCGGTGGACGGCGTCGGTTCGGTGGCGATTGACTTCACGGTCATGACCGACGACGAACGAGCTTCGCTGTCGGCCGGCCTCAGGAGCGGCGGGGCCGACGCTCGCGAGATCACGATCGGTGCCAGGACCAGGGTCCTTACGATCGCCTCCGGCAAGGGTGGGGTGGGCAAATCCTCGGTCACAACCAATCTCGGCGTGGCGCTCGCCGACGCCGGCAAGACGGTCGGCATCATCGACGCAGACGTTTGGGGGTTCTCCATTCCGAAGATGCTCGGGATCGATCGGCCGCCCACCGTCGTCGATCAGCTGATCATGCCGCCCGAGGCCCACGGGGTGCGAGCCATTTCCATGGACTACTTCGTCCAGCCCGACCAGGCCGTCATCTGGCGCGGACCGATGCTTCACAAGGCCCTCGAGCAGTTCCTGGTCGACGCCTACTGGGGAGACATCGACTACCTGCTCATCGACATGCCCCCCGGTACCGGCGACATTGCCATCTCCATGAGCCAGTTCCTGCCGAGAGCACAGGCCCTCGTCGTCACGACCCCCCAGCCCACCGCTCAGCGGGTAGCTAAGCGAGCCGCCCTCATGGCCAACAAGGTCAATCAGGAGGTGCTTGGTGTGGTGGAGAACATGTCCTGGTTCACGGGAGACGACGGCAAGCAGTACGAGATCTTCGGATCGGGCGGCGGGCGGCTCCTGGCCGACGAGCTCGGCGTCCCCCTCCTCGGACAGATCCCGCTTGTGCCTGCCATGCGCGAAGGCGCCGACGCCGGGGTTCCGGTTACCCTGGCCGCACCGGACAGTGAGGCGGCATCGGCGTTCGGCTCTCTGGCCGAGCGGGTCGACGAGCTGCGGCCGAGACTGCGTTCTCATCCCGAATTGATCATCAGCTAGGAGACAGCATGCGAGTGAGGATTGGACTGGCCGACACCGGCACCGACGTGGATGTTGACATCGAGGATGCCGATGCGTTCGTGACCGAATTGCAGGAGGCCATCGATTCGGACAAATCCCTCATCTGGGTCGAGGATCCCGAGCGGGGCCGGTATGCGATCGCCGTCGGCAAGATCGCCTACGTCCACATCGAGGGCGAGCAAACCCGTTCCGTCGGGTTGCGGTAATCCTCCGAGCGTAGAATTCCGCCTGTGAGCGCGACTCCCATGGAACTCGACGCGGCCCGGATGCTGCTGGGCAATCGCTGGGCGGCGATGGCCACGCTCGGATCAGACGGACCGTCCGCCTCGATGGTGGCCTACGCAACCGAACCCGACCTGACGAGCCTCCTCCTGTTCCTCAGCGGTCTCTCCGAACACACTCGCAATCTCCTGGCCGAGCCACGGTTGTCGCTCGTGATCTCGGAAGCCGATCCGGGGAACGACGATCCCCAGACGCTGGCCAGGGTCAGCATCAAGGGAACGGCCGCCAAACTGGAGCGAACCGACGCAGAGTTCGAGGCGGCCTGGCGGACCTACCTCGATCGGCTACCCGACGCCGCCCCCCGCATCATGCTGGCCGACTTCTCGCTGTTCCGGATCGTCCTCACCACCGTCCGCTACGTCGGTGGATTCGCCCAGGCCGGCACCATTCCGCTCGACCGGTTGTCGGCCGCAGCCGGTGACCCGGAGCTCTGAGCCGGTTCCCCTCCCGTGGTGTATGGACCGGGATGATCGGTTACAGGTGTGCGGGATCATGGGTTTCGGGTCCGGGGTGGGGGTGGCGTTGAACCGCCAAGATTTCGGTTGGTTTCCCCCAACCAGGTGCCTCGCTGAGTTTCGCCGCCTCCCCCATCCGTCCTCGGAGCTTCGCTCCGCGTCCACCTTCCCCCCGAGGGAAAGGAAGAAGAATTGCTCACCAACTATCATCTGACCTGATTTCGCGAACCAACCGGGATCGCACGGAATCCAAGGAGCAGCATCATGCAGACCATCTGGAAAGGGGCCATTTCGTTTGGTCTCGTGACCATCCCCGTCGGCCTCTACAGCGCCACCGAAGACAAGAAGGCCTCCTTCAAACAGCTTCGGGACGGCGACCACAGCCCTATTCGGTACCGGCGAGTGGCCGAAGCCGATGGCAAAGAAGTCGAGTACTCCGACATCGTGCGCGGCTACGAAATCGAGAAGGGCAAGTACGTCGTCTTCACCAAAGAGGAACTGAGCAATATCGGCAAGGCGCTCTCGGGCACCGTCGACGTTGTCCAGTTCGTGGGCCAGGAGGAGATCGACCCCATCTATTTCAAGAAGTCGTACTACCTCGCTCCCGACAAGGGCGGTGTCAAGG
Organism: Acidimicrobiia bacterium; assembly: GCA_004283105.1. Taxonomy (GTDB): domain Bacteria; phylum Actinomycetota; class Acidimicrobiia; order Spongiisociales; family SHLN01; genus SHLN01. The sequence continues at coordinate 5,247 of SHLN01000123.1, read as the reverse complement.
CCTACAAGATCCTTCTCAACGCCCTCAAGGCCGAGAACAAGGTTGGTATTGCCAAGGTGGCCATCCGGGAGCGGGAGTACCTCTCCACACTGCGGGCCGAGGACGATGTGCTCGTGCTGGAGACCATGTGGTGGCCGGACGAGGTCAGGGAGCCGGCGTTCGAGACGCTCCAGGAGGAGGTCGAGCCCTCGGAGGAGGAGCTGAAGATGGCCTCGATGATCATCGAGAACCTCACGGCCACCTTCGATCCGACCATGTGGAACGATGCCAGCCGCGAGGCGGTCGAGGCCATGGCCCAGGCCAAGGTCGAGGGCCAGGAGATCGTGGCACCCGAGAGCCCCGAGCCCACCAAGGTGGTCGATTTGCTCGATGCCCTCAAGGCGAGCGTCGAGGCCACGAAGGAGAAGAGGAAGGCCGGATGAGAGTGACGTCGGCCATGCTGGCCGACTCGGCCCAGGTCCACTCCGGCAAGCTGTTCGTGCTCGGGGGTGGGTTCGACACCATCCGGACCCGCTCGGTCCCCGCCATGCACAAGGCGCTTTCGGTCGTCATGGTCATCGAGGTGAATCCGGGGGAGCGCGAGACCGCCCTCCCGATCGAGGTCACGCTCATGGATGAGGACATGCAGACGCTCGGGCCGAAGGCAACCGGCACCCTCAGGGTCGGTGACACTCCGTCGCACCGGCCGGGTCAGGCGAGCATCGTCCCGCTGGCGATTCCCTTCTTTGATCTGCGGTTCCCGCGCGAACAGGGATACGTCTTCCGGGTAACCCACGAGGACGAGGAGCTGACCCGCATCCCGTTCAGGGTGCTGGTGGTCCCTCCTCCGCCCACGTAGTCGTCGACCACTCGTCGTCGGTAAATCCTTTGAAGGACGGTGCTCGCAGTTTGCCGGCGCGGGTCCATTCCTTGAACTGGACGAGAGCAACGAGCGAGGGCTCGATGAAGCGGGCTCCAACGGGCAGGTCCAACTCGGAGAGAAACGGAGACCGGTCGATCTCCAGTTCGTCGAGCGCACCCCGAATCGCCTGGAGGGTTGTGCTCGAAAAGCCGGTCCCGACGGATCCGATGTACCGGAGCCCTTCGTCGTCCACGAGGCCGAGCAGGAGGGAGCCGAACGTCGAGGTCCGGCCACCCTCACCGGGCAGGTATCCACCCACCACGGCCCGCACCTGGTCGATCCGGGCGATCTTGCGCCACATCGGCGATCGCTCCCCGGGCCGATACGCTGAGTCGAGTCGCTTGGCAACCATGCCCTCGAGTCCTTTGTCAACGATTCCGGCCCAGAGCGCCTCGCCCTCGCCGAGGACAGGATCGGGAACAAAAAACGGAGCCGGCAGCGCCAACTCCGTCAATCGGCTTCGGCGGACGGTCCAGGGCTCGTCGAGGAGCGGCGCACCCAGGTAGAGAAGATCGAACGCCATGAAGTTGATGGGAACCGGCGTCGTGCCGCGCTGTTGCAGCCTCCCGAACGAGGGTCTGCCGTCGTCATCGAAAGCGACGATCTCGCCGTCCAGGACGCATGGCTCGAGTCCGGCCAACTGGTCGAGCTCGGGGTAGACCGGCCCAATCGGCCGGCCCGTCCGGCTCCGAAGGTCGAGTTCAGAGCCGTCCCACGTGGCAACCGCCCGCACCCCGTCCCACTTCACCTCGAATGCCCACCCGGGGTCTGAGAACGCAGCCGGCCAGCGCGCGGCCAGCATCGGCGCATAGGCGGGAAGCTCAGCGGTCTTCAACGAGATGCTCTTCCTCGAAGGGTCCGGCGCACTGCGCATGGCGCACCGCGCATCGCTCTTTCAGGCGCCCAGGGCCTCGCGGACGAGCTTGTTGACGAGCGCGCCGTCGACCTCGTCCTTATGGTCCTTCATTATGTGCCCGACCACCTTGCCGGCCTGCTTCGGGTCCTCGACACTCAGCTCGGTGATCGTCTGAAATACGAGGTCCTTGGTGGCCGCTTCATCCAGCTGGTTGGGCAGCCACCGGGAGAGGTAGTCGATCTCGAATCCGAGCTTGCCGGCCATCTCTTCGCCCCGGTCGCCCATCTCGGTGTACTCGTGGAGCGCCTTGGTCATCTTCTTCACGTAGGACCCGATGACCGTCCGATAGAGCGTGTCATCGATGTCGCCTTCGAACGACGGCTCGGCTTTGGCCCGTGAAACCTCCGTCTCGATGGCACGGATCACGTCTTTGCGGTTCCGGTCACTCGTCTTGAGGGCGTCCGTCAGCTCGACGCGCAGCTCATCCTTGATGGTCATGTGGGAAGGGTACCGGGGTGACCGGCCTGGGAACGGGCAAACGCGAAAAATACCCTTTGGGTCACCGGCGGCTTCGCGATACGGTGAACCGGGTCCCGGGTAATCATGCGTTTTGGGGCATTGTGAACGAAATCACATTGTGATGAGGAGGCAGGCGGAGATGGCGATCGCGGCGGAAAGAGGACTGTGGCAGGAACACTCGGCGTGCCGCGCCTCGGATCCTGAGATGTTCTTCCCGGTTGGAACCACCGGCGGAGCCCTCGAAAACATCGAGCGCGCCAAGCTCATTTGTGCCACGTGCACCGTCCAGGACGAATGCCTCGACTACGCCCTCCACACCAATCAGGAGGCCGGCGTCTGGGGCGGATACGCCGAGGACGAGCGTCGCCGACTGCGCAAGCGCTGGCTCGCCGAACGACGCAAGCGGGCCAGCTGACCTCTACGGCAGCCGGCGGAAGAGTCCTTTGGATGGTTTGTGGACTCTGTCGGGATATCGCTCGACGAGTCTCCAGACACAACCATTGACCGTCTTCGGGTGGAAGGTGGGATCGGATTCCTCGATCATCCGGTTCAGGTCCGCCCAGCGCAGGCCCTCCGGGTGCTCCTCGAGCAGTCTGAGAGCCGTTGCTTCGATCCGCTCCGTGACCCTGGCCGAGTTGATGTCCGGGGCGTCCCGATTCACTGTGGTCCCACCATCCTGTTCCATTCGGGTTGAGTTGCTCCACGATATCCGAGAGGGGCCGGCCGGTGCCGATCGCTGTGCTCTCACCGCAATCATCTCCTCGCTCTAGATTCCGCCTATGACGGGAAGGCCTGGCCCGGGACATCCGGACCGGCAGTGGGCCCCACTGCTGGCGCTCTCGACGACGGTGGCGGTTTCGTTCGGGGTCCTCCTCTATTCGGTTTCGGTGCTCATCACCGAAGAGGCGGCCGGATCTGTCTTCTCCACCACGGTCCTGTCTGCCGGGTACGGCGGTGCGCTCCTCGTCGGCGGACTGTTTGCCCCATCCGTCGGGCGCCGGGCCGATCGGCTCGGGGTTCGGCTCATTTTCGTTACCGGCATAGTCCTCGGCGCGTGCGGGGTGTCGGTGCTCTCGGTCGCCAATGCCCCGTGGCACGTGCTTGCGGCGTTCTGGCTGCTGATCGGACCTGCCGGCTCGATGACGTTCTACGAACCGGCCTTCGTGGCCGTCGAGCAGTGGTTCGGGTCGGCCCGCCGCGCTCGCAGCCTTGCAGTGCTTACGGTGATCGGTGGCCTCGCCGGCCCGGTCTTTCTTCCGTTGACGAGTGCCCTCGTCGATTCCCTCGGCTGGCGTCTGGCGGCAAGAGTGCTCGCGCTGGTCCTGATCGGGGTTGGTGCCCCTGCTGCGGTCCTCATGGCTCGTACGGTCTCCGGGCATGCTGGCCCGGTATCGCAGGAGTCCCGGATGGCAACCCTGCGCCGCCTCATGCGAGATCGCCGATTCGTTTCCTACACGCTCTCGGTTGCCCTCATGTTCTTGTGCGTGCAGGCGATATTGCTCCACCGGATTGCCCTGTTCGAGGCAGGCGGGTTCGCCGTTGCCACCGCCTCGGCCGGCGCCGCCGCCGCGAGCCTGCTCAGCTTCCCCGGTAGGTTCACCGCACCGTTCATGGCGCGGGCGTGGGGTGGCCTCCGCATCCAGCTGGTCGCTCTTCTATTCCTGGCTGCCTCGGCAGCTGTGGCCATCGACGGCTCTCAGACCTGGCAACTCGTCGCTCACTTCTTCGTGTTTGGCCTCGCCTTTGGTGCCATGCTCCCGATCCGGGCCTCAATCATGGGTGAGTGGTACGCCGACGAGTCGTTCGGTCAGGTGATGGGGTCGCAATGGATGGTGGCTTCAGTGGCGGGAGCGCTCGGCCCGGCCGTGGTCGGCATGGTTCGCGATGCCACCGACGGCTATGGCGTCCCGATGGTGCTCGTGACCGCCGGACTCGTCGTGGCTGCCGGGCTGACGGTTGCCAGCGCTCGAATGCCGGCGTCCGGCTGAGGCCTACTTGCTGCGGCCCGGGGCGTTGGCCGAGTTGCCGCGCGGTCGGTCGGCCTTGTTCTTCTCGGCTTTGTTCTTGTTCTTGTTGTTGCTCGGGTGGTCGTCGCCCTTGTCCTTCTTGCCCGGATCGCACGTGGCCACGAAGGTCTCGAAGGTGGCCATGCCTTCCTCGAAGGTGTCCTCGGCCTCGTCCCCTTCGATCACGTCTTCGATGTCCGACGTGCGAACCTGATCGTCACCTTTGCCAAGGGTTGATTGGGCGATGACCCGGTTGAGACAGCCGCTGGCCTTCTTGCCGACGATCTGATGGAACAACTTCATGAACTGCCCGTGGTTGATCTGGCCGTTCGGTCCACCGACGACGGAGCCGCTGAATTGGCAGATCTCTGCAGGATCGGCGTCTTCGTCAACTCCTTCGGCGCCGTCTTCCGTCGGGCGCTCGGGGAACTCAACCGCGACGCCTTCTTCTTCGAGGCTGGTCACCACGAACGAGCCGTTTTCGACCGACCCGTAGCCGACGAGGACCTCGGCCGGCACCGTGCAGTCGTAGGCGGAGTCGGTGCTGGAGGTATGGACGATGAAGGCGTGGTTCTCAGCGTCGTACCCGTAGCTGATGAGCGTGTCGCCGGCAGGCGCCTTCTCATCGGGAACCGAGTCTTCGGCCCAGGAGACACCGGCCATCGCCAGCAGTCCCACACTTACCATCATCACGATCCAGGATCGTTGTAGTTTCGACACGGTGTTCCCCTCCGACAGGTATAGGCACCCCACGCGGGAGCGAGTGGGAGAACAATACCACGGAGAGTGGTTGAAGTAAATGGGTCCCGTGGCCTATGCAGGTGCTTTGGCTGGATTCGGTGCCGGTGCGGTGGCCGTTCCGTCGGCCAGTGTGATTGCCGAGTCAGAGCCACCGGAACACCGTCCGGTGAGGTTGCCGACTGCTGGTTCGAAGCCCTCGAGCTGGCCTGCGCCCACTCCGGGGT
>SHLN01000122.1 GCA_004283105.1 Acidimicrobiia bacterium | reverse complement strand
GGCGACGACAGCAACCCAGGAGCGCGCCTAGCAACCCTGCGGGGTGCCCACGCCACCCCCGGCCCCTCCCAAAGGGAGGGGTGAAGATCGGGCTGTTGACCGTTGACCGTTGACCGTTGACAACGAAAAAGGGGCGCCCCGGAGGGCGCCCCTTTTCGTTCGTATTGCCTGCTAGCCGGCGAAGCAGGGGCCGCTGTAGTCGAAGGCTGCTGCGGTCGGGCCCGTGAAGGGTCCGCCGCCCAGAATCGTGATGCCGTCCGGGGCGGCCGGATCGACGGCTCCGACGACGCTCGAGGTGACGATCGGGTTGGCGCCGTAATTGGCCACCGTCTCGACCATTCCCTCGAAGTCGACCTCGCCGAGCGATTGGGCAGCTGCCACCAGGCCGGCACGGGTGATGTCACCCGCAGCAACCGCTGCTTCGAGCGCAGCCTTGAGCGGATACTGCTCTACCCAGCCGGCGCTCACGAAGTTGCTAGCGGGCGCACCGGCCGCGTCGGCCATTGCTCGCATGGCCTCATGACCCGGCGTATCGGTCGCCCATGATCCCCATGGCGCCGAGTTGAAGTAGATGCCTGCTTCGAACGCCGCAGCAGCCGGACTCGCCAGGAGCGCTGCGTTCCAGCTGGGACCAGCACCGATGAACGGCTTCTGGTGGCCACCGGCGGCAGCGGTACCGACGATCGTCGCCGTTTCGCTGGGACCGGTAACCAGGAAGGTAACGTCGGCCGAGTTGGTCACGACGGCATTCACAGCTTCGGTCTGGCCCGGATCCAGGCCAACCGGCAGGGTCTGCTGCTCGAAGAGCACCTCGAGGCCGTTCGCCTCAGCCGCGATCTTCACCCCGGCCAGGTAGTCGAGTCCGTAGTCGTTCGGAAGGTAGACGACGCCGACCGTGGCAGCCCCACCGGGGAAATTCCCAAGGGCGAAGTCCACAGAGTTCATGGCTTCGACGCAGTAGCTGGCGCCGGACTCGAGAATGAGTCCACCGTCGCTCTCGGCGTAGTTCCAGCCCGACCACCACGTGGCGGGGGCGGAGACCATGTTGTCGTCGATCATGTCGGGCAGTGCCGCCAGCGTCTGGGACGTGCCGAGTGATTCAGCGAGCGCAAGCACGTCTTCACGAATCTGCTGGTAGACCTCAACGTGGGTGGCAGGGTCGTAGTTGTTGTTGACAATGGCCTCATCGACGATCTCGACATCGAACAGCCCGCCGATGCCACCGCTGGCGTTCACCCGTGCCCAGAAGAGCTGATGGCCTGCAAGCAGACCCGGTGAGGCGGCCGCAAACGTTGCGGTCTGGTCGGTAACCGATCCGAGCTGGATGCAGCCCCGATCCGGGCTGCCGTTCGTGCACGGCTCCTCGGTCACGCCCACGTCGAAGATCGGGCCCATCATTGTGTCTTCAGTCGTTGTGGTCGTATCACCGCCGCCGGCGTCTGCCGTGGTGGTGGTTGCGGCGGCCGTGGTGGCCGTCGTGTCACTGGTGTCGTCACCGCACGCAGCGGCTACCAAAGCCAGCGCCGCTAGTAGTGCGATGAGCCGGAAACCCTTTTTCATCCGATCATTCCTCCTCAGAAATCAATCCCACCCGGAGGCGGTTGGGGACAAGATAAACGTTCGAATCGAGTTTCGCTCCCGAAGCGCTCGCGAAAGCAAGCAGAGAGCAGGAAGCAAGTCGCAGCTGGCGGAGAGAACCGGCAGGGAGCCCGGTTTCCGAAGCGCACCGCGCACGGCGCAAAGCGCACCGCGCTAATAGCTAAACGGCCACGCTTTCCAGTAGTTGCGTACTCGAATCCACAGGCCGTAGAGCCCGAGTGGCTCGAAGATGAGAAAGAAGACGATCAACAGCCCGAACATGATCGCCTCGAGCTGGCCGGTATTGAGCGGTCCGGTGGCCGGATCATATGGAAGGTACTCGGCTGCGAAATCGATCAACCGCGGCAGCATCGTGACAAAGACCGCGCCCATGATGGAACCGGAAATCGTCGCAACACCCCCGATCAGCACCATCGCCACGTAGAACACCGACAGCGTCAGGTTGAAGGAGGTTGGCTCGAGGAACCCGGTCACCGTGTAGAGGAGAGCGCCGGCAATACCCGCGTAGAAGGACGACACCCCGAACGCGATCACCTTATATCTCGTAAGGTCGATCCCCATGATCTCAGCGGCGATGTCGCGGTCACGAATGGCCGCAAACGCCCGCCCGATCCGTGACCGGGCCAGGTTCTTCGCCACGAGCGCCATGACGATCAGCAACACGAAGCCGAGGAAGTAGATCTTCTGGGTATCGGTGAGGAATAGGCCGAAGACCTCCCCGTCCTTATCGAGCCGATAGCCGAGCAGGTTCAGCTCGGCTGCCCGGCGACCGACACCGGCTCCGCCGGTCAGCTCCTTCCAGGATTGAAAGAGGTGGGTCCCGAGAAACACGAGGCCGAGAGTCACAAACGCCAGGTAGAGGCCCTTGAGGCGGAGGGCCACCGGGGCCACGATGACGCCGAGCAGCGCCGCGATCAGTCCCGCCAGTGGAAGCCAAATGATCATGTCGAACCCGAAGGCGAGCAGGCCGCGGGTGCCCGGGCCGGTCTCGGTGGACAGTGCCGCTGCCACATACGCACCCACGCCGAGGAAGAAGGCATGTCCGAGTGACACTTGACCGGCGTACCCGGTCACGAGGTTCAGGCCGATCGCGCCGATGGCGGCAAACAGCGAGATGGCGGCCGGTACCAGCCAATCGTTCGGCATCCAGAGCGGAAGCCAGGCGGCGACGACAAGCAGGACGACCATCCAGAAACGCTGTGTTCCGGTGCGGAACAACGCGATGTCCCGACGATATGAGGTAATGAGCCCGGGGCGTCCCCTCATACCCGCTCAACCTCCTTCGTGCCGAACAGGCCGTACGGGCGCACGAGCAGTACGACGAACATGACCAGCCACGGGACCACCTGCGAGAAACTGGCGCCGAGGAAGTCGAAGTTCCCTGCCTGATAGGTGGCGGCGTACGCCTCCGCCATCCCGACGATGAGCGAGCCGACGAGCGCTCCGGGAAGCGAGTCGATCCCGCCTACCACAATGGCCGGCAGTGCCTTGAGGGCGACAAAGGCGGTTCCCGCCGACACCCCGGCAAAGCCGGTGCCGATCAGCATGCCCGCCACAGCCGCCAGGCCGCCGGCCATTCCCCAGGCGACGGCGAAGACCACGGCGACCGAAATGCCCTGGGCCAGGGCGACTTCCTGGTCGAAGGCGGCGGCCCGCATGGCAAGGCCCAATCGTGAGTACTGGAAGAACGCCATCACGGCAATGACAAGGACGATGGTTATGACGATGGTCGCTACCTGGGCGTGCCGGATGAATGCCCCTCCCCAGTCCCACTGCCCGAGCCAGGGTGACCCGACGCCCAGAAAGTCGACACCAATGAGATCGTTGATGACGGTTCGGATCGCGACATCGAGCCCGATGGTGAGAATCGCGACTGAGAAGACCGGTTTACCGATCATCGGTCGCAACGCGGCGCGCTCCACGGTCAGCCCCACCCCGATCGCAATGAGCACCGCCAGTCCGAGCGCCACCCAGAAGTTCCATCCGAGGGTGAATCCGAAGTAGGCGACGAAATAGGCGCCGGTGACTACCAGGGCGGGTTGGGCAAACGACAAGACCTGGGTCGACTTGTAGATGACGACGAATCCGACCGCGATGAGGGCGTACACGGCCGCCAGGCTGAGACCGTTGACCGTCGCCTGCAGGAACTGGCTCATGAGTGCCTACCCATCAGTACATCCCCTCGATGAGCTGGCTGAATCGCTTCTCGATGGCGGCGCGCTTTACCTTCTGGGTGGCGGTGAGCTCGCCATCGTCCTCATCCAATTCCTTCGTGAAGAACGAGAACTTGCGCAGGTGCTCGACGCGAGCGAACTTGGCGTTCGTTTCCTCGACCACCCGCTCGATCAGCTTGCGAACCTCAGCCTTCTCGGTGAGATCCTGGTACGTCGTGTGAGTGATCCCTTTGCTCTGGGCCCAATTCGATACGACGTCGTAATCGATGCCGATGAGGGCCGTGAGGTACTTGCGCCGGTCGCCGATCACGACCGCTTCCCCTACGAACGGCGAGGTCTTGAGCGTGTTCTCGATCTCCGAAGGCGAGATGTTCTTCCCGCCCGCCGTGATGATGATGTCCTTCATGCGGTCGACGATCTTGACGTGTGTGCCATCGACCCATTCCCCGACGTCACCGGTGTGCAACCATCCGTCCTCGTCGATCGTCTTGGCCGTCGCCTCATCCATCTGCCAGTACCCGGCGAATACTCCGTCGTGCCGCACGAGGATCTCGCCGGTCTCATCGTCGATCCTCAGATCGATGCCGGGGTAGGCCTCTCCGACCGTTCCGAGCTTCACCCGCCCCCGGCGGTTGGTGGTCGCCACGATCGAATTCTCCGTCATGCCATACGCCTCGAACATGGGAACCCCGATGCCCATGAAGAACCGCAGGATCTCGGGTGCGATCGGGGCGGCTCCCGAGATGGCGTGGCGGCAGCGCCGCAGGCCGAGGCGTTCCTGCAATGCTCGGTAGAGAAAGACGTAGCCGGCCGCGTACTGGAGGCGCGAAGAAAGCGTGTGGACGCCCCCGGTTCGCTCGAGTGTCTTGCCGATCCGATCGGCCACTCCGATCCAGACGGCATAGTTGAGTTTCTTGAGCCGCGAAGCCGAGGCAGCCCGGATGAGCACCCCGGCATGCATCTTCTCGTAGATCCGGGGAACGGACTGGAAGATGGACGGTTGGATCTCCCGAAGATCGGTCTGGATGGTCTCGATCGACTCGGCGAAGTTCACCACCACTCCGGCACTGAGCCCAAACCATTCGGAGAACGCCCGCTCGTAGGCGTGACATAGCGGCAGGTAGGAAATGATGAGATCGTTCTCGTCGGGTTTGGGACTGACGAATCCGGAGTTGTCGCCGGCGATTTCGATGGCTGCGTTCACGTTCTTGACCGTGAGCATCGCACCTTTCGGAGGGCCGGTCGTGCCCGAGGTGTAGACGAGCGTGGCGAGGTCGTCTTCCCGGGCGGTAGCCATGACCTCGAGCACCGCCCGGGGGTGAGCCTCGCGATGTTCGCGTCCGGCGGCGAGGAAGTCGGTCCATGACATGAGGATCGGATCGTCGTACCGGTCCCGGATACCCCGCGGCTCGATGTAGACGATGCGCTCGAGGTTGGGAAGCTGATCCCGCACCGCCAGCGCCTTGTCGGTCTGCTCCTGATCCTCGGTGATGAGAATTCGCGAACCCGAGTTCTCGAGGAGATACCGGACCTCCGCCGACGGGTTGGTGGGATACAGGCCCATACTGGCGGCCCGCACCGCCTGGATGCCGAGATCGGCGAAGAGCCACTCCGGCCGATTCTCTGAGTGGATGGCAATCCGATCGCCCGGCTCGATCCCCATGGCCAGGAGCGCATGGCCGACGGTCTCGGCCGCATCCCAGTACTCACCGAACGTGATGTCGCTCCAGATGCCGAGAAACTTCTCCCGCAAGGCAACCTGATCCGGGTTGCGCTTGGCCCGGTCGTGGAGCCGGAACGCATTCGTCATCACCCCGGCTTGCAGGGACGCCTCTGTGGTCATCACGAATCTCCTTCTCGAATAACACTGTGTTCCTGGCCGAGATATGCCCGAATGACGTCCGGGTTCTGCTGCACATCGGCGGGCAGCCCGAGCGCCACCGGGCGGCCGAAATCGACGACGAGTACCCGATCGGCCAGATCCATCACCATCCGCATGTCGTGTTCGACGAGAATCATGGCGATCCCCAACTCGTCGCGAATGTCGAGCATGAACCGTGCCATGTCTTCGGTTTCCTCGAGGTTCATGCCCGCCACCGGTTCGTCGAGAAGCAGCAAGCGCGGCTCCATGGCGAGTGCCCGGCCCAGCTCGACCCGTTTCTGGACCCCGTAGGGAAGGAATCCGACGAAGGATTTCCGGAACTGCTGGATCTCGAGGAAATCGATGATGTCCTCAACGACCTCGCGGTTCGCCAGTTCCTCGCGACGAGCCCGGCCGGCGAACACCGACGCGGCAGGGGTTCCGTACTTGAAGTGGAGGTGCCGGCCGAGCATGAGGTTGTCGAGGACGGTGAGGTGCTCAAACAACTCCACGTTTTGGAATGTGCGCGCCACCCCGAGGGCGGCGATCTTGTTCGGCCGCATACCAATGATGTCGGTGCCGAGGAACCGGATCGTTCCTTCCTGCGGGCGATACACCCCCGACAGGCAATTGAACATCGACGTCTTGCCGGCGCCGTTTGGCCCGATGATGGCAAACAGCTCGCCGGGATCGACGTGGAAGGACACGTTGTCGAGCACCTTCAGCCCGCCGAAGCTCAGGTGCACTTCGCCGAACTCGAGCAGCGGACCGGAGGTATCGAGCCGATCGGCCTTCAGGTAGGCGGCGAGGCTTCGTTCGTGCGTCATCCCCACCGCTTCTTCCGCCGGTAATGCTTCACGTCACGGAACGACTTGACGCTCTCATCCCCGCCCAGACCGAGATAGAACTCCCGCACGTCCTCGTCGGCGAGCAACTCGGCGGCTCCCCGGTCCATGACAACCTTGCCGGTCTCCATGACGTAGCCGTGCTCGGCGATCGAAAGTGCCATCGTGGCGTTCTGCTCGACCAACAGCACCCCTGTTCCGAGAGAATTGATCTCGACGATGAGGTCGCGGATCTGAGCAACCAGCAATGGAGCGAGCCCGAGGCTCGGTTCGTCGAGGAGCAGGAAGCGCGGTCCCGACATGAGCGCCCTGCCCATCGCGAGCATCTGCTGCTCGCCACCCGAGAGATAGCCGGCAATCGCCCGCCGGCGTTCGGCCAGGATCGGAAACAGTGAATAGACCCGGTCGAGGTTCTCAGCCATCCCGGCCCGATTGGTGTGAGCGCCGACCCTGAGGTTCTCTTCCACGGTGAACTCGGCGAACGTCCGTCGCCCCTCCATGACCTGGGTGATCCCGCTCTCGACGATCTTCGAAGCCGAATAGCGATGGATCGGAGCACCGTCGAGGGTGATCTCGCCCTTGGTGATCTCACCCGAGTGAACATCCAGCAGCCCGGAAAGGGCTCGGAGCGCCGTTGTCTTGCCTGCCCCGTTGGCCCCGAGCAACGCAATGATCTTGCCGTCTGGAACCTCGAGGCTGATACCGCGCAGCACCAGGATGACGTCGTTGTAGACGACCTCGAGGTTCTTCACGGCGAGCATCTGCCTCCCTCAGCCACAGCGGAGGCCACCATACCAACGCTCTAACCTCGGTGTCGTGGGAACAGATCGCAAAATCCTCGAGGTGCTGGCAATCGGAGACCCTCTCCCCCACCTTGGAGACGCTCAGCCGGAGATCCGGCGCCTCGCCGCCGCCGCCTGCGCACCACTCGGATCGACCGCATTCGAGCCCCTCAGCACAGTCGCCGCCAATGATCCGGACGACGAGGTGCGGGCCGAGGCCGTGGAAGTGCTCGGTGCCCTCGGCCCCATCGCATACGACACAGTCAGGGCTCGCTGCGACGACGCCTCGACGAGAGTCATCGAAGCTGCCACCACCGCCCTTGGCGAAATCGGCGAGCCGGCCGCCGTGCCCTGGCTCATCGAAACGAGCAGAGGCCACGAGAACCAGCTCGTGCGGGAGGCCGCCATCGCCGCTCTCGGCTCGATCGGAGACGATCGAGCCCTCCCCACCCTGCTCGAAGCCGTCGCGGCCGGGAAGCCGCAGATCCGCCGCCGGGCCGTCGTCGCTCTCACCGCCTTCGAGGGTCCCGACGTCGAAGCTGCCTTCACGGCCGCTCGCCTCGACCGCAATCCCATGGTTCGGGAGGTGGCGGAGATGGTTCTCGGTCGGTCAGCTGAAGGCTGACCGACCCGCGGCCCG
>SHLN01000121.1 GCA_004283105.1 Acidimicrobiia bacterium | reverse complement strand
TCGATGCCGTGGAACACATCGACCACCGTCATGTTCAACAACATGGACATCCTCAACGCAGCCGGCATCACCGAGCCGCCCGCCACGTGGGGCGAGGTCGAAACCGCTTGCGAGGCCATCGCCGCTCTTGCGGATGGGCCGGATGGATGCATCACCTGGCCGAACCACTCGTGGTTCGTCGAGCAGAGCCTCGGCCAGCAAGGCGAGTTGCTCGGCAACGCCGACAACGGCCGGAGCGACCGGGCGACCGAGGTGTTTCTGGAGTCCGACGGCATGCTCAACTACCTGAACTGGTGGAAGGGCCTGTCGGATGACGGCTACTACACGTACACCGGCCTCCAGCGTGACTGGGATGGCACGTCCAACGCCTACCTGGCCGGAGAAGTGGCGATGCTCGTCTACTCGAGCTCGGACACGACGTTCTTCGACGAGAGCGCGACGTTCACGAACCAGGCCAGCTTCATGCCCCGTAACGAGGCAGTGCCGTACGTCGGCAACCTCATCGGTGGAGCAACCATCTGGATGCTCGACGGCATGGACACCGCCACCGAAGATGGTGCCCTGGCGTTCATGAACTTCTTCTCGAATCCGGACAACGCCGCCGACTGGCACCAGTTGACCGGGTACGTTCCCATCACCGAGGACGCTGTTTCGCTCCTCGAGGATGAGGGGTGGTACGCCGAGAGCCCGAACAGCAAGGTTGCCTCCGACCAGTTGGCGGCCGCCCAGAACACCCCGGCCTCGCTGGGGGCGCTGCTCGGCAACTTCGTCGGCATCCGCGACATCATCACGATCGCGATCGAGGACATCCTCGTGAACGACCTCGATGTGGCAACCCGTATGGCCCAGGCCAACGCGGAAGCCAACCAGTCGCTGACCGAGTACGAGTTGCTCTTCGGCTGATCTGACACCGTTTTGGGGGTGGGGCATCCGCTCCACCCCCAGAACGAACCCTCCCGGGAAACGAGCCATGAAACCTGATTCATGCTGATACTCGGCCTGATCGCTGCCGCGTTGCTGGGCCCGCTGTTCGTGTGGCGCACCAACGACAACCCGAGCGTGCAGCGGTACGGGATCGCATCGGCGGTAGCCGTGGCCGGCGCGGCGGTAACGCCACTGGCTATGGGCCAGTGCGGGTTCTCGTCGGTAGCGACCGGCGTCGACCACCTGTTGGCCTACGGCCTCATGGCAACCGCTTCTTTGCTGGCCCTGCTCGGGGCTCGCGCCCTGTTCGACCGGGCGGACGGCAAGAAGGTCACGAGCGGGGCGATGACCGGAGAAATCAGCACCGGCGGGTTCCGCATGGGATGGTGGGTGCCGTGGGTCCTGCTTTCTCCCACCCTGGTCATCCTGGTGGTGTTCCTCTACGCACCGGCGGTCCAGACCTTCACCCTTTCGACACAACTGACGCGACTGGGTGCGCCGAAATCGATCGACGTGTGCTTCGGGAACTTCTCCGAACTACTCATCACCGATCCGTTCAAGCTGGTGGCCTATCCGCTGCTCGCCATCGGGGCCGTCTACGCGGCCCGCTTCTTCGTCCGGCGCACGTCGCCCGGCACTGCGGGAAGGCGCTGGGCCGACCTGGCCGCAGTCGTCGCCATGCTGTCGGTTTTTGTGGCGCTCTATGCCATGTTCTCACCCGGTGGCGGCGGCCAGGTGGCCTATCGCCCGGTGTACCTGAACACCGTCATCATTTCGGTGGGGATCGTCGCCCTCGGAATGTCGGGTGGATTGGCGATCGCCTACCTGGCGTTCCGGCAGATCGGCGGTGGGGCCATCTACCGGACCCTCCTCATCTGGCCGTATGCCATTTCTCCCGCGGTGGCCGGAGTCCTGTTCTTCATGATCTTCGACCCAACGGCCGGCATCTTTCAACACTCGATGGAAGTGGTGTTCGGGATCGATGTTCCCAACTACCGGGAGAATGCCGTCCTGGCACAGACCGCCATCATTCTCGCCAGCGCGTGGAAGATCCTCGGCTACAACATCCTCTTCTACCTGGCCGGATTACAGACGGTTCCCATTGACCAGATCGAGGCGGCCATCATCGACGGCGCAGGGACCTGGCAGCGATTCAAGAAGGTGGTGCTTCCCGCCCTCTCCCCGATGACGTTCTTCCTCCTGGTCACCAATCTCACCTACGCCTTCTTCGAGGTGTACGCGACCATCGACTTCATGACCAAGGGCGCTCCCGCCGGCAAGACGTCGGTGGCCATCTACGAGATCATCCGGGTCGGCGTCAACAACGGAGACCTGGGCCGCGGCGCCGCCCAATCGGTGCTCCTGTTCATCGCCATCATCGGCATCACACTCTGGCAGTTCCGCACCAGCGGTAGCCGCGTCAGTTACGGAGGCTCCTGATGGCAGGCTTGACACCCGGTGTTCAGCGGAGAGGCATGGTGAGGGGTCGCAAATGGCCGTATCACGTGAGCCTCACCTTGACGGCGTTCGTCATCGCCTTTCCCCTGCTCTATGCCAGCCTTATCGCCACCCAGAGCCAATCTGAGATCTTCTCGTTCCAGTTGACCCCCGGCAGCGCGCTCCGCTCGAACTTCGAGGCCGTGTGGGTGAAACGGGATTTCGCCGGAGCGATGTGGAATTCGGTTCAGATGTCGGTGCTGGTAACGGCCGGTAAGACGGTCCTTTCGCTGCTGGCCGGCCTTGCCTTCGTGTATTTCAAGTTCCGGTTCAAGTGGTTCATCTTCTTCTTCGTGCTCGTGACGCTGATGATGCCGACCGAGGTCATGATCCTCGCCATGTTCCGTATGGTTTCCGGTTTCGGGTGGCAGGACACGATGACGGCATTGGTGGTCCCGTTCCTGGCATCGGCCACAGGAGCATTCCTCTTCCGACAACACTTCGCCAACCTCCCCGGCGACCTGCTCGAGGCAGCACAGATCGACGGAGCGACCCCGATCAAGTTCCTGACGAGAGTGCTCATCCCGGTGTCGTGGAACGTCATCGCTGCTCTGTTCGTCATCCAGTTTGTGTACACGTGGAACATGTTCCTGTGGCCGAGCCTCATCGTCCGCGACGAGTCCCGCTCGGTCGTTCAGGTTGCGCTGCAAACACTCACCAACACCGAGGGGGCCTTGACGTACGGACCGCTCATGCTGGCGGCGATCATCGCATCGATTCCACCCGCCATCTTCTTCGTCCTGATGCAGAAACGATTCATGAGCGGGTTTGCGATCGGACAGGACAAATAGTCGGCCTGTATTGACCAGGAGGATGGTTCGGAATGCGCGGATTGCTATCCATCGATGAGCTGAGGAACCTGGCCGAGGCCGACGAAATAGACACGGTCGTCGTCGGCTTCACCGACCACTACGGGCGGCTGCACGGCAAGCGCTTCGATGCCGGCTTCTTTCTCGAGGACGCCCATTCGGCCGGAACACACGCCTGTGACTACTTGCTCACCGTCGACATGGAAATGGAACCGGTTGCCGGCTACGACTACGCAAACTGGGAGAAGGGATACGGCGACTTCCACATGGTGCCCGACCTGGCGACCCTCCGGCTGGCCGACTGGCTCCCCCGGTCGGCCATCGTGTTGTGTGACCTGCTCGACACCTCCACTCACCAGCCGGTGGCGGTAGCGCCCCGGTCGATTCTGCGCCGGCAACTCGATCGGGCCGCCGATATGGGCTACTCGGCCAGAGCGGCTTCGGAGCTCGAGTACTTCATCTTCGAAGAGGGCTACCGGGCAGCGGCCGAAGCGGGCTACGCCAATCTTCGTCCGGTCGGCTGGTACATCGAGGACTACCACCTGCTGCAGGGAACCCGGGAAGAGCCGTACAACGGATCGGTGCGCCGGCACCTGTCGCGCTCGGGGATCCCGGTGGAAACTTCCAAGGGGGAATGGGGACGCGGCCAGCACGAGATGAACATCCGGTACGCCGAGGTTCTCGAGATGGCCGACCGCCATGTCCTCATGAAACAGTGCATGAAGGAGACGGCCGACGCCCTCGGGATGAGCGTGACGTTCATGGCCAAACCCCACGCCGACGAGGCGGGCTCGAGCTGCCACCTCCACGTGAGCCTGTGGAACGATGACGGCAACGCGTTTCCAGGCGAGGTGGCCGCAGGACCGCTCCAGGTATCCGACGAGTTCCGCTGGTTCCTGGGCGGGTGGATGGACAAAGTGGCCGAGCTCATCGTGTTGTTCGCACCCACCATCAACTCGTATAAGCGGTTCCAGAGCGAGTCGTGGGCCCCGACCAGGATCGCCTGGAGTCACGACAACCGCACCGCCGGGTTCAGGATCGTCGGCAGCGGCCCGGGCCTGCGCATCGAGTGCCGGATCCCGGGCGCGGACGTCAACCCGTACCTGGCATACGCCGCCATGCTGGCGGCCGGGCTCGATGGCATCGAGAACCAGATAGAACCGCCCGCCATCTTCGAAGGCGATGTGTACGCAGCCGAAGACTTGCCGGAAGTCCCTACCACCCTGGGGGATGCCCTCGCATTGTTTGCGGGAAGCGAGTTCGCCGTTCGAGCACTCGGTGCCGACGTCCACGAGCACTACCGCCACTTCTTCGAGCTGGAGTTGGCGGCCTACGACACCGCCGTCACCGACTGGGAGCGGCAGCGGTACTTCGAACGAATCTGAAGGAGCCGACCATGCGACTCGAGAAGAAAGTGGCCCTCATCACCGGGGCCGGCAACGGCATCGGACGGGAGGCGGCGCTGCTGTTTGCCGGCGAGGGGGCAAGCGTCACGGCCGTCGACA
Source organism: Acidimicrobiia bacterium (assembly GCA_004283105.1). Classification (GTDB taxonomy): domain Bacteria; phylum Actinomycetota; class Acidimicrobiia; order Spongiisociales; family SHLN01; genus SHLN01. The sequence goes on along the minus strand of SHLN01000121.1, from coordinate 3,238 downwards.
TGGATGAGAACGCCGTCGAAGCCGTTGCCACCGAGATCCGGAGTGCCGGTGGTGCATGCGAGCCGGTCATCGCAGATGTTTCGACCGCAGCCGGCTGCGAGGGCATGGTAAGCGCGGCCGAGGAGGAGTTTGGCCGCCTCGACGTGCTGTTCAACAACGCAGGCATCATGATGGGTGACGACGGCGATGCCATGAGTACGGAGGAGGCCGTCTGGGACCGGACGATGGCGGTCAATGCCAAGGGTGTCTATCTCGGCTGCAAGTACGGTATCCCGGCGCTGCTGCGAGCCGGGGGCGGATCGGTCATCAACACGGCGTCATTCGTGGCGCTGGTGGGGGCGGCCACGCCCCAGCTTGCCTATACCGCTTCCAAGGGGGCCGTTCTCGCCCTCACCCGGGAACTGGCGGTCGTGCACGCCCGCCAGAACATCCGCGTGAACGCGCTCTGCCCGGGTCCCCTCCGCACCAAGCTCCTCATGGACTTCCTGGACACCGAGGAGAAGCGCCACCGCCGGTTGGTGCACGTACCGATGGGACGATTCGGAGAGGCCAAGGAGATGGCTGAGGCCGCCCTCTACCTCGCCTCCGACGAGTCGTCGTACGTGACCGGCACAGAATTCCTAGTCGACGGCGGGCTCACCGCCGCCTACGTAACACCGGAGTAGCCACATGACACAGTTCGAAGGGTTGTCCCTCGACGGAAAACGATGCGAGAGCAGCACCGGCGAGACCACCACCATCTTCAACCCCGCCACCGGCGAGCCGATCGCGGAGGTAGCAAGCGCTTCGCCCGCCGACATCGAGCGGGCCATCCAGATCGGCGCCGATCGATTCGACCAGGGCGTGTGGCGCCGCGCATCGCCGCGCGAGCGGCGCGACGTCCTCAGACGGATCGCCGACCTGGTCCGGCGCGACCTCGAAGACCTCGCCCGGCTGGAATCGAGCAACGGCGGCAAGCCGATCTCGGCCGCACGGGGAGAAATCGCCGGTGTCGCCGCCACGTTCGACTTCTACGCCGGTGCAGTCGACAAGATTCACGGTCAGACGATTCCCGGCCACGCCGACGGGACGCTCCTGACCTTCCGCGAACCGGTGGGCGTCTGCGGGCTCATCGTGCCCTGGAACTTCCCGATGCTGATCCTTTCCTGGAAGGTGGCGCCCGCGCTGGCCATGGGGAACTCGGTCGTGGCCAAGCCGGCCGGAGTCACTCCCCTATCGGCCCTCGCCCTGGCCGATATCGCAACCGAGGCGGGGGTCCCGGCCGGCGTCTTCAACGTGGTTCCGGGAAGAGGGTCTGTGGTCGGTGACGCCCTCATCCGGCATCCGCTCACTCGCAAGATCTCGTTCACCGGGTCGACCGAGGTCGGGACCTCGGTCATGCAAGGGGCGGCGGCGGGGATCACGAACACCTCGCTCGAACTGGGCGGCAAGTCGGCCAACATCGTGTTCGCCGATACCGACCTCGATGCCTGTGTCGAGTCGTCTCTGTTTGCCACCTACGACAATGCCGGCCAGGACTGCTGCTCGAGGAGCCGGATCCTCGTGGAGCGACCCGTGTTCGACGAGTTCGTAGAGCGCTTCTCGGCCAGAGCGGAGAGCCTGATCGTCGGCGACCCGGGAGATGAAGCGACGGAAATGGGTCCGCTCATCACCCCCGAGCACCTCGGCACGGTGTCGGGCTTCCTCGACATCGCCGACGGTGAAGGAGCGCGTCGGATGTGCGGGGGCGAACGACCGGGCGGCTCGCTGGCGGCCGGGTCCTATTTGACGCCTGCGGTCTACGTGGATGTCCGATCGGACATGCGCATCATGCAGGAGGAAGTATTCGGGCCCGTCGTCGGGATCATGGCCTTCAACGATGAAGACGAGGCCGTCCGACTCGCCAACGACTCCCCCTACGGGCTTTCCGGATCCGTGTGGACTCGAGACATAGGACGCGCCCTCCGGGTGGTGCGGGGCTTCAACACGGGGATGATCTCGGTCAACTCCTCTTCGAGCGTTCATATCGAGGCCCCCTTCGGAGGGGTCAAGGGGAGCGGGATAGGGCGAGAACAGGGCATGGTCGCCCTCGACCACTACAGCGAACTGAAGACGGTGTTCATCGATTCGAACTAGCCGACCCCGGCTGTCGTCACGCAGGGTGGTCTACTAGCCTCACGGTGGGCAACAAGGGAGCAGGACATCCGGAATCTGCTGGCACTCGTCTTCATCGGGGCATTGACCCTCGCACCGGCAGTGGCCGGGGCGGCCGACACGCCCGACGAGGTCGGATTCGTTGATCCGGCCACCGGGCTGTGGAATCTGGGCGCCGACGAGAGCTTCTTCTTCGGTGTTCCCGGCGACATCCCATTCCTCGGAGATTGGTACGGCACCGGCGTCGACACCCCCGGCCTCTATCGACCCTCGAATGGCTTCGCCTATATCATCGACCGCCGCGAGACGGGCATTGCGACCGATAGCTGGTTCATGGGCATCCCGGGCGATATCCCCATCGCAGGGGATTGGGACGGAGACGGCACCGACACGTTCAGCGTCTATCGGCCGTCCGAGGGCAAGGTCTACATCAACAACTTCAACGAGACTCTCGTTGCCCAGGCCGAGTACTACTTCGGAGTGCCGCAGGACAAGCCGTTCGCGCTCGACTTCAACGGCGACGGCACCGACGACATTGGACTTCATCGGGAGTCGACCGGTCTCGTATACATGACCGATGCCACCACCGGCGGCCTTCCCGACGGCGGTGTCGCCGCCACCGACCTCGAGTTCTTCTGGGGCATTCCCGACGACGCCGTCTTTGCCGGCGACTGGACCGGGAACGGGGTCGACTCACCGGGTCTGGTCCGACCGACGCTGGCCCGCACGTTCCTCCGATACGAGAACAGCCAGGACGTCGCCGACGAAGACTGGCCCGCCCAATTCGCAGACTGGATGCCGGTGGTGGCTGGCGTACTGCAGATCGTGAGCGGCGTCTGCGCCCTGATCGGTGCCGGCCTCGTGACCTTCGGGACCGCGATCCTGCACAGCATTCCGGATGTTCGGGAAGACGAGGACGTGCCGCTCGAGGTGATCAGCTGGATGATGGGGAGCTTGGGGCTGTTTCTGGCCCTGCTCGCCGTGGTGGGCATCGTGGGCGGCATCTTCGCCGTCCGCCGGCGCGGTTTCGGCTGGGCGATGGCGGGGTCGATCGCCTCGCTCTTCACGCTGATGCCGCTGGGCCTCGCGGCCCTCATCCTGGTGC
>SHLN01000120.1 GCA_004283105.1 Acidimicrobiia bacterium | reverse complement strand
CCACGACGGTGCCTCCGACCACCACGACGACGGTGCCTCCGACCACAACCACCACGAAGCCGCCCACCGCCTGGTATGCGATCCTGGATGCCAGGGTCTTGTGCCGGGAGGGAGAACCGGCTGTTGCCTGGTACGTCTACGACCCGCAGGCAGATTGGTCGGACGGCTGGCAACTCGTGATCGATGGAGACAACCGCGGCGTCTTCGTACGCGGGACCATTGTGACGGCCAACGGCGGGCCGGCCATCGCCATCGAACCCGTCGAACCTGGATCCCACACTCTTACCGTGGCACGTCATTGGGAACGGCTTCCCGGTGGCGGCGATCCAACGGGGCAGGGGTTCAATTCCATTACCGCGCAGGTCCCGGCCGGCACGTGCCTCGACGACGGCTAATCCCGGACGGCCCAGGCCTCGCCGGATTGCTCGATGAGCCCGTCGGCATGGAGCGACTCGAGGGCAGTTTGAAGCCTGGCCGGTTCGATCCCCAACCCGCTGAGCCCGGAGACCGGAGCGGAACCGCTGTCGAGGAGCGTTCGTAGCACCGCTCCCCGGGCCTGTCGGATCGATCCATCGAAGGCACTCTGCGAACCGGGCGGGGAATACACCGACGGGTCCGAGCACCATGGCTCGACCGGGCACCGGCCGCACTCGGGGCGCGGCCGGCACAGGCTGGCTCCCAGATCCATGATCGCCTGATTCCAATCGGCAGCCCGGGATGGTGGTAGCTCCGAAGCGGCGACGTCCTGCAACGCCGGGCCGTCCAACTCCTCCCCGGCCCACCGGCTCAGGACCCGCCGGGCGTTCGTGTCGACGGCGGCGACCGGTTCGTCGAACGCGATCGAGGCCACCGCCGCAGCCGTGTAGGGACCCACTCCGGGGAGCGTCTGGAGGGCGCCGGGATCTGGCCACCCGTGCTCGACAATGTGGCGAGCCGCCTCCTGGAGGTACCGGGCTCGTCGGTTGTAGCCGAGGCCCGACCAGGCAGCCAGCACCGACCGGAGCGAAGCGGCCGCCAGTGCTTCCACCGTTGGAAACTGCTCGACGAACCGCTCGAAGTGCGGGACGACCCGGGAGATCTGCGTCTGCTGAGCCATGATCTCGCTCACGAGCACCGCGTACGGGTCGGCTGCATCCCGCCACGGGAGGGACCGTCGATGCCGGTCATACCAGGCGAGAAGGGCCCCTCGCCTGGCTTCGATCACGGAGCGGTGGTCGTCGTGGTCGGAGGCACCGTCGTGGTAGTCGTCGGAGGAGGTGGCACCTCACCTATCTGAACGGTGATGGTCGTGCCGGGTTCAACCAGCACGGTCGCCGGCGTCGACTGAGCGAGGACGAGGCCCTCCTGCCCGGAGTCGGCGCCCACTTCGATCGGGTCGCCGAACGCGATGCTCAAGCCGAGTGCCGTCAGGGCGTTCTGAGCCTCGGCTTGCGTGTTGCCGATGAGGCTCGGAACGGCGACGGGCTCGATGCCGAGCGACACGATGAGCTTGACCACCTGGCTCTTGGGGATGATCGACAGAGCGGGTGGGTCGGTGCGGATTACTTCGCCGTCGGGGATGGTGGGGTGAAACTCCTTCTCCAGGACCGTCTGGACACCGAGGTTCGAAAGAGCCGCCAGGGCGTCGATCGCCGTGAACCCGGTGTACTCGGAGAGAACAACCTGCTCGGGCCCGGCTGAAACCACCAGCACGACCTCCGTACCGGGGGGATGATTGGTGCCGGCGGGGGGATTCTGACTGATGACCTGTCCGGCCACGATCTCGTCGTCGGTGACGGACTCGAGACGAACGATGAAGTCTGCGTCGGCCAGCGCCAGCTGGGCAGCCTCAACGTCGCGTCCCTCCACGATGGGCACGGTAAAGGTCTCGGCGCCGCTCGAAATGACAAGCAGCACACGATCCTGAGAATCGACGAGGACACCGGCGGCCGGCTCAGTGGTTGACACGATGCCTTCGGCAAACTCATCGCTCGGGCGGTCGGAGAGTTCGAAACGCAGGTCGAGCTCCTGTAGTTCGTCGATTGCCTGAGCCTCCGTCGACCCGAGCAGATTCGGCATCTCCACCAGCCCAGCGTTGGGATCGGTCGAGGTCAGGCCATCGACGAGCGAGATGCCCGCCACCACCACAACGGCGAGTAGGAGAAGCGATCCGATGATGACCGACCAGGGGGTGCGACGCTCCGGCGGAAGAGGGGTCATTTGCCGATACGTCTCGGCGGGCGGCACGGTGGGCGGCGGTGTGGCTGCGACCACCCGGGTGGCGGCCTCTGGATCAGCGGCCCCCACCGGGAGTCCGCCGAGAAAGCGCAGCAGGTCGCCCCGCATCTCCTCTGCGGTCTGATAGCGGGAGGTCGGGTTCTTCTGGAGGGCTCGCATGACGATGGCGTCGAGTTCGGGGGGAACGTCCGGGTTGGAGTTCGAGGGCACGCTGACGGCTTCGGATACGTGCTGATAGGCAACAGAGACGGGCGTTTCGCCCGAGAACGGTGGCCGGCCGGTCAGCATCTCGAACAGCACCACGCCGAGCGCGTAGAGATCAGACCGTCCATCGGCCGGCTGACCCTGTGCCTGCTCGGGGCTGAAGTACGTAGCGGTGCCGATAACGGCTCCGGTACGAGTCAATTCCTCTGAGTCATCCCACGCCCGGGCGATACCGAAGTCGGTGACCTTCACACTGCCCGTCTCGGTCAGCAGGATGTTGCCGGGTTTGACGTCGCGGTGGGCCAGTCCTCCCCGTGCTGCCACCGAGAGGGCGGCGGCCACCTCACTGGCAATCTCGGCGGCCCGGCGGGGCAGCAAGGGGCCGTCGCTCCGGAGCACGTCGCGGAGGGTCTTCCCCTCCACCAACTCCATGACGATGTAGTAGTGGCCGCCGTCCTTGCCGGTGTCGTAGATGCTGACGATGTTCGGATGGGTCAGGTTGGCGGCCGCCTGGGCCTCCCTCCGAAACCGCTGAATGAACGCCGCATCGGTGGCGTAGTTGGCATGCAGCATCTTCACGGCCACTTTGCGGCCGAGCACTTCATCAACGGCGGCGTAGACGTCGGCCATCCCACCACGCGCCAGGTGGTTGGTCAGCCGGTATCGCTCGGCGAGAACGGTGGTGTTCATGTCAGGCATGAGGACGCCGGGATAGGGGTGCCCGGTTCCCGGATTGTAGAGAGAACCGGGGTAAATGTGGTGGGAACGGCATGGCGGTGGTGATCGTTGCCCGTAGCCCGCTACCCGTTGCCCGAAGAATCGGCACATTTTTCAATGCGCCACGGGGGCCCAGCCCGTTCTGGAAGGCAACGGGAAGCGAGCTGCGAGAAGCGAGTAGCGAGTAGCTAACTCCTCAGCCAAGCTTCCATGACCGCTCTGGCGATAGGCGCGGCGACCGCGCCGCCCGTGGCCTCATCGCCGGCATCGCCACCGTTCTCGACGACGACGGCGACCGCCACGGTGCGGTCCTCGACCTGAGCAAACCCGACGAACCAGGCATGGGGGTCCGAACCAGGAATCTCGGCAGTGCCGGTCTTGCCGCCGACCACGGCATCGGCGATCTGAGCCGCCCGGCCGGTGCCCGATTCGACCACGTCCTGCATCATGTCAGACAGGGCGGCCGCCGTTCCGGGGCTGATGGCCCGGCGCAACTCGAGCGGATCGGACTGGGCCAGGATGTTCAAGTCACGGTCGAATCGCTCGGAGACGACATAGGGCCGCATGAGGACACCGTCGTTGGCAACGACGGCGGCCACGAGCGCCATCTGGAGCGGGGTTGCCTGCACGTCGCGTTGTCCGATGGCGCTCTGAGCTGTAGCCGCCGGATCTCCGGCCAGCGACTCGCCCGGGAATGACGAAGCCAGTACCGGAAGGTCGAAGGGGATCTCGTCGTTGAACCCGAAGGCCTCTGCGACCGCCGCGATCGTCTCTGCGCCGGTGTCGATGCCGATCTGACCGAATACGGTGTTGCACGATCGTCGGAAGGCCGTTGCCAGGTCCACCCGGGTTCCGTCGCCGCAGGTGCCCCGATCGGCGTTGCGGATGACGGCAGTCGAGCCGGGCAGTGCGAGCTCGAGAGGATCGTCGTAGAGGGTGTCGGGATTGGCGAGTCCGCCTTCGAGGGCGGCGGCCGCCGTGATGACCTTGAACACGGATCCGGGGGCAAGGATCTGATCGATGGTGCGATCCCGCAGGGGAGTGAGCGGGTCGACTGCCAGTCCGTCGCCGCCGGCGGCCGACTCGCCGAGGAGCACGGAAGGGTCGTATGAGGGAGATGAGTAGAGAGCCAGCACTTCCCCGGTGGACGGCTCGATTGCGACGACGGCGCCCGTCTGGCCGGCCAGCGCCTGGCGGGCCGTCTCCTGGACGGGGTGGGAGAAGGTGAGTCGAATCCCCTCGGCCCCCTGTTCGCGACCGAGGAGGGCATCGATGACCCCGGAGATGGTCAGGTCACTGTCGCTGCTGAGATCCTGGGCGTACGAACGTTCCAGCCCGGCGCTGCCAAACAGCAAGGTGGTGTAGCCCACGGCGTGGGCGTAGAGAGCGCCCTCGGGATAGGAGCGGGTGAACGTTTGGGCGGAGTCCTCGTCCGGAGTCGACTCTGCCAGCACGATTCCCTCCCGTGTCACGATGGGGCCGCGCTCGGTCGAGCTTCGATCGGCCGCCACGCGAGGGTTCCTCAGGTCGTCCCGGTAGCGGGGGCCGGCGATGACCTGCAAGTAGGTGAGGTCCAGGATGATGAGTCCGAGCACGGCAAGCAGGATGAAGGCGAGTCGCCGGATCGGTGTGTTCACGAGGCCACCTCGTGCGAAATCCTGGCGAGGACGACCACGGCAACCATGTTGGCGACGAGGGCGGATCCGCCGTACGACATGAACGGAAGGGTGATGCCGGTGAGGGGGAGGAGTCGGATCACGCCACCGATGATGAGAATGGTCTGGATGGCGATGGCTGCGGTGAGACCCGCTGCCAGCAGCTTGCGATACGGATCGCGCGCTCGCAACGCGATGCCGAACCCGACTGCGACGAGCAAGGCGTATGCAGCTACCACCGCCAGGGAGCCTGCCAGTCCGGTCTCCTCGGCCACCGCGGCGAACAGGAAGTCGGTGGTGGCACTCGGGATGAAGTCGGGTCGACCCAACCCCAGCCCGGATCCGGTCAGGCTTCCACTCCCGAGGGCGAACAGGCTTTGGCCGATCTGATAGCCCGTGTCGGCGAAGTCGTCCCACGGCCGTAGCCAGGCGTCGTAGCGCCGCTGCACATGATCAAAGGCGGTGCCTGCCACCACGGCGCCGGCCAGAAAGAGCCCACCACCGGCGAGTGGATAGATGGCCCGTCCGGTGGCTGCGTACAGCATCGCGGCGAACACGGCCAGGAGGAGCAGTGAGGCACCGAGGTCGCGTTGGTAGACAAGGATGACCAGGCTCACCGCCCAGGCGATGGCCAGGGGAAACAGTTGGCGCGGCTCGGGCATTGACAGCTTCCCGAGTTTGCGCGTCATGGACGTGAGGGCGGCGTGGCGCGAGGCCAGATAGGAGGCCAGGAAGATGACCAGGAACAGCTTGCCGATCTCGCCCGGTTGGAACCTGACGAGCGTCGTGTCGAACAGCCGAAGTTGTAGCCACAGTCGTGAACCGTTCACTTCCACCCCGCCGAGCGCCCAGGCAGACGGCAGGAGAGGCAGCATGAAGGACACGACCGCAGCGGTCAGAAACAGATATCGATAACGAACGAGCAGATCCGTGCCCGAGGATCCGAGCACCGCAAGAGTGGCGACACCCAGCCCGGCCGCGATGAGGAGCCACCATCGTTGCAGGCCGGCCGCGGACGGGTCGAGCCGGAAGATTTCGACCAGGCCGACGGCGGTGAGGAGCGCCGTCAGCGGCAATAGGTACGGTGAGGCGTTCGCCGCCCATTGGCGAAACGCCAGGTGGAGCGATCCGAAGGCCAGTGCAACAACGAGGAAGGTGAGTGCCGTTTGGGCGTCGGGGCTCTCACCGCCGGCCACACGCACAATGGAGATGCCGAGCGCCGCCAGCACGGCCGCCCCGGCCAGCAACGCCGCCTCGGCGTTGCGGCTCACTCGATTGCGTCGACGATGGCGACGGTGATGTTGTCTTCGCCGCCGGCCTGATTGGCCGCTTCGATCAGGGCCCAACCGGTGGCCTGCGGCGCCGGCTGGGCGTCGAGGATGGCGGCGATGGCGTCGTCGCCGACCATGGAGGTCAGCCCATCGGAGCAGACCAAGACTCTGTCGCCGGGGCGAAGGTGGACGGTGTGGGTGTCGGCGGTTACTTCCCAGCCGATTCCCAGGGCCCGTGTGATGACATTGCGCCGCGGGTGGTGGGCGGCTTCTTCAGCCGAGATGGCTCCGGAGGCGAGGTATTCGGCCACGAGCGAATGATCCTGTGTTACTTGCAGGAGCGTGGCCCGCCGGAAGAGGTAGAGCCGGCTGTCCCCAACGTGTCCGACCTCAAGGGTGCCGTCCGGTCCGAATAGGCCGGCTGTGAGAGTGGTTCCCATCCCGTGCTGATCGGTCCGGTTCTCGGCCGCCTCCATTACCGACCGGTTGGCTTCCTCGACCCGCTCACCGAGGGGGCCTTCCTCGGTGGACACGGTCTCGATGGCGATACGGCTGGCCACCTCGCCGGCGGCATGGCCGCCCATGCCGTCCGCTACCGCGATGAGCACGGGACCCTCGGCGCTGCCGTCGGAATCCGGGAAGACGGAGTCCTCGTTACTGCTGCGTACCAGTCCGGGGTGAGTGGACGTGGCCCAGGAATACTTCATTTCACTTCCATGATGGTCTTGCCAACCTGTACCGAATCACCAGCGTTCAGGACGACCGGGTTGGTCACCCGACGACCGTTCACATACGTGCCGTTGGTCGTGCCGAGATCCGCCAGGGACATCGTGTCGCCATCCATCGTAAGACGCAAGTGGAACATTGAGGCATAGGGGTCGTCGAGCAGAACGTCCGCCTCGGGACTTCGTCCGAGCACAACGGCGTCGGTCACGCTGATGGTTTCACCCGCCCGGGTGTCGGAGCGCACCATGACCAGCTCGCCGACCCGGCGCCGGTTGCGTCGCATCGAGGGTGTATCGGCTCCGAGATGACTCCCGATCGACCGGGCCATCTGCCACAGGAACAGGTAGAGGAGTCCAATGAACGCGACCTTGAGCAGGCTGGCAACGAGAGCAGACATCAGACCGGTCGAAAACTGAAGCGGGCCATACCGAAGCCAATCACATCGCCGTCGTGGAGTGGTGTTGGTCCGTGCGTGGCAGCACCGTTGAGACTGGTTCCGTTGCTGGACGCAAGGTCCTGAATCCACCGTCCTCCGGCATCATGCCAGAGGATGGCATGGGAACGCGATACAGAATCATCTCCCAGCATGAGGTCGGCGCGGCGGGAGCGACCGACGAGGGAACGGTTCTTCGAGACCGGCAGACGTCGTGGTCCCCGCGCCTCGATGAGTTGTGCCCATGGCTCGATGGGCCCCGGGTGAACGAGTGCCTCAACCGACATGGAACCCGCAGTCACCGATGGCACTCCGTTCAGGCTGACCGTCGGCGGCCCCTCCAGTCGCCATCCCCGCTCGGCCGACGCCTCAGCAACGACGGTGCCGAGTCGGGTCACGACGTCGTCGGCATCGTCGCCGAGGTCGGCCGGGTTGATAGACACGATGAATCGGTTCGGGGCAGTGGGACCGACCCCGGATTGGGTGAGTGACAATTCGGCCTCGCGAACGATCCGAATGGCGACTTCGAGTGGATGAAGTTGACCGCGGAAGACCTTCGTGCCGATCCCCTCGACCAGTTGTTCTATGCGGCGTTCGAGGCTCCGTGCCAGGCTCATGGCGCCAGCATAGGTTTGGGTTTCGGGTACGCAGGGAACCTCGGGTACGCCTTCGGCGAAGGGGTTTGCTACGATTCCGTCCCATTCCTGGGCGAGTGGCGGAATTTGGCAGACGCGCAGGCTTCAGGTGCCTGTGAGCTTCGG
>SHLN01000119.1 GCA_004283105.1 Acidimicrobiia bacterium | reverse complement strand
GTCGACGGTCAACGGTCAACGGTCAACGGTCAACGGTCAACGGTCAACGGTCAACGGTCAACGGAACATACAGCCGTGTGCCGGTGGCCGGGTGCCTAGCTCGTCGCCCAGTCGGAGGGGCTGGTGGGAACCGGGACGGTTGCTGCGAGGCCGGGTACACCCTCGGAGCTCACGAAGCCGCCTGCGACCCAGATGCCGGCCTCCACGGCAACGGAACTGCGCCCGTGGTCGGACGATCCCCATTCGACGTAGCTCCGGATGGAAGAGGCACTCCCGAAATTGCCGTCGACGTAGAGGCCAATTTCTCCACCGGTTGCACTCAGCTGTCCGAACCTGCCACCGGCGTCGAAGACCTGGCCGGTCAGTCCCTCAACCGGCCCACTCGTGAAGCGCACCGTCTCCCCCGGAGCGACAACAACGGACCCGATCCCGTAGTAACCGGGACGCTGGCAGAGCTGCCAGCCCTCGAGATCTCCTGCAGAACCCCCCACGTTCGTGACCGCCACGTACCCCTCGCTCCCGAACACAACCCGGCTGACGACGAACGTGGCCGGAGCAGGGGCCGCCGTATTAGCAGTCGTCCCCGCAGTAGTGATTGTCGTGTCAGCCGATCCCGCAGTCGTTGTTGTTGTTTCGTCGGTTCCCACGGCCGTAGTCGTCGTCTCATCACCAGCAACCGCGGTGGTCGCAGTGGTGTCGGAGCCAGAGCCTTCGGTCGTCGTCGTGGTCGTGGCCGAAGCGACCGACGTGGTCGTCGGGTCACCGTCGCTCCCGCTGCAGCCCGCAACGACCAGCGCAACGACAACCAGCAGCGAAAGGAATCGATTCATGGGAAGACCTTACGCGAGCCCGGCCGATCCGGCATCCAGCGGCGAGCAGCGAGCAGCGAGCAGCGAGTTACTCTCCCCTCATGCTCAGATCGAAACCTACGATCGAATTGATTGGCGCACCGCAGGACCTCGGGCAGGTTCACCGGGGGGTGGACATGGGGCCGAGCGCCATCCGGGTGGCCGGCGTCATCCACCGTCTCCAGGCCCTCGGGTTCGACGTCGTGGACCGCGGCAACATCGACTGCGCCACGATGGCCACCGCCGACGAAGGGGACCCCTCGGCTCGCTTCCTCGAATCGGTGGTACGGGATTCAGAATCGCTGGCGACGGTGGTGGCGGCAGCAGTCCGGTCCGGCAGCTTTCCGCTCGTCCTCGGTGGGGACCACTCGGTCGCCGTTGGAACGATGGGCGGGGTGGCCTCCGTCGAGCCCCGGCAGGGGTTGCTGTGGATCGACGCCCACGCCGACTACAACACGCCTCAATCCAGCCCGAGCGGCAACATCCACGGGATGCCGGTGGCCGCCATTCTCGGCGACGGTCCGGACACGCTCGTCAACGTGGCGGGGGTCAGCCCGAAGGCGCTCGAAGATCACACGGTCATCATCGGCCTTCGGAGCGTCGACTCCGCTGAGGCAGAACGGCTCCAGGCATCGAACATCACCTACTTCACGATGCACGATGTCGATATGCGCGGCATCCAGTCGATCATGGAGGAGTCCTTCGCCGTCCTCACGGCCGGCGGTGTCGAGCATGTCCACCTTTCGTTCGATGCCGACGCCATCGACCCCCGCCACGCACCGGGTACCGGGACACCGGTCATCGGCGGGTTCACGTACCGGGAAAGCCACCTGATGATGGAGTTGCTCTCCGACGCCGACTTCATCACCTCGGCCGAATTCACCGAAGTCAATCCCGTCCTCGATGATCAGAACCAGACGGCCGAGCTCATCGTCGAGCTCATCGGATCCCTGGCCGGTCAGCGAGTCGTCAAGCCGGGAACCTGAGGTCCAACACCCATCCCGGGGAATAGCCGGTCCCGTAGACCAGTTACAGACTGCCACAGCCACAACAGGAGAACTCGTGACCAACACCGCCGAAGCGCCCGCCGCCGGGTCCTACACCATCGACCCTGCCCATTCCAAGATCGAGGCGGTAGCCCGTCACTTGATGGTCACAAAAGTACGCGGCCATTTCGCCGACTACGAAGGCACCATCACCGTGGCCGAAGACCCGACTCAATCATCGGTGGAGTTGACGATGCAGGCGGCTTCCATCACCACCGGCGTCGAGGACCGGGACGCTCACCTGCGCTCAGCCGATTTCCTCGATGTCGAGAATCACCCGACCGTCACGTTCAGGAGCACCCGCGTTGAGCAGGACGGAGACTCATGGGTCCTCGCCGGTGACCTCACGATCATCGGCAAGACGAACCCGGTGAGCCTCAACCTCGAGTTCCTCGGGGTCATCAGCGATCCCTGGGGCAACGCCAAGTCGGCCTTCTCGGCTTCCGGAGAGTTCAACCGCCACGACTTCGGCCTCAGCTGGAACGTGCCCCTCGACGGCGGCGGCGTCCTCGTCTCCGAGGTCTTCAAACTGGAGATCGAGGCCCAGCTCGCCGCCCAGGAGTGAGCACCATCCATATCGTCGGGCTCTCGGGCAGTCTGCGTAGGGACTCGTACAACACCGCGTTGCTGCGAGCTGCCCAGTCCGTCCTTCCCGACGATGCCAAGCTCGAGATCATCGAATACGCAGACGTTCCCGTCTACAACCATGATGTCGAGAAGCATGACGGATACCCGGAGTCCGTTGTATCCATGCGGGAAAAGCTCGGCCGGGCCGACGCCATCCTGTTCGCGGCCCCCGAGTACAACTGGTCCATTCCCGGTGTCATGAAGAACGCCATCGACTGGGCGTCCCGCGGATCCGATTCGCCGCTCGACGACAAGCCGGCGGCCATCATGGGCGCGGGCGGACGCCTCGGCACCGCCTACGCCCAGCAGCACCTGCGTCAGATCCTCATGCACAACGACATGCGGGTGGTGACCCGTCCGAACGTGCTGATCAGTCACGCCTCCAAGCAGTTCGACGAGGAGCTCAATCTGGTGAATGAGCGACACCTGGATCAGATCAAGAGGCTGCTCGTGGCGTTGGTGGAAGAGACGGAGCGAGCCAGACAGTAGGCCCCCGGCCCCCGGCGAGATGTCAGTCCCCCCAGCGAAGCTGGAACTCACCTGGTACCGCCACCGGAGCAAAGCGCAGGTGGGGGTAGGGGGGCACAGTCCGAACCGACCTCCACGGCAGGCACTAGAAGAACCCCAATACCCCTCGCCTGCGGCGAGCGGTACCTTCCCCCCGGACTAGCCGGGGGGACTGACTCGGGCAGGCATGAGTAGGAGCTGACCACTCCATCTCGCGACAATCCGAAGGATTGCCGCAAGCAACGCCTCCAGCCTTGCCGTTAGCCTCCCCCGAATGGACACTGAGACGAGAAGTGCGCTTCGACGGCTGTTCCACTATGCGTCCAGCTATCGGCGGCGCATCTATGCGGCCATTTCGTTCTCGATTCTCAACAAGGTGTTCGACATCCTCCCGCCGCTGCTCATCGGCCTCGGCGTCGACACCGTTGTCGAGCGAGAAGGAAGCTTCATCGCCAATTTCGGGCCCGACGACATCATGGGTCAGCTCTGGTTCCTCGCCGCCATCACCGCCGTTGTCTGGGTGCTCGAGTCGGTGTTCGAGTACCTGCTCAAGGTGTACTGGCGCAACCTCGCCCAGGACATCCAGCATGAGATCCGCCTCGACGCCTACCGGCATGTCCAGGAGCTGGAGCTCGCCTACTTCGAAGATCGGTCGACCGGCGGTCTCATGGCCATCCTCAACGACGACGTCCAACAGTTGGAGCGGTTCCTCAACGACGGCGCAAACGAGGTCGTCCAGGTCGCCACCACCGTGGTGTCGATCGGGTTCGCCTTTTTCCTCATCGAATGGCGCGTGGCCTGGCTCGCCTTCATCCCGATGCCCCTCATCCTGTGGGGCTCATTCAAGTTCCAGCAGTGGATCGCCCCCCGCTACGCCGATGTCCGGGAGAAGGTCGGCCTGCTCAACGCCTTCCTTGTCAACAACTTGTCGGGCATCGCCACCATCAAGAGCTTCACCGCCGAGAGCCACGAGACCGAGCGGATCAACCAGGCCAGCCGCGACTACGTGGCGTCCAATCGAGAGGCCATTCGATTGAGCTCGGCGTTTGTGCCACTCATTCGGATGGCGATCCTCACCGGGTTCATCGCGACCCTCGTGCTGGGCGGCTACTACGTGTCCGAGGAGGCGCTGTCCGTCGGCGGCTACACGATCATGGTGTTCCTCACCCAGCGACTCCTCTGGCCGCTCACCCGTCTCGGCGAGACGTTCGACCTCTACCAGCGAGCAATGGCGTCGACCGACCGGATCCTGAACCTCCTCGACACGCCCATCCAGGTGGTGGGCGGAGAAGCCGAGTTGACCACCCCGGTGGCCCTGGGTCGGGTCGACTTCGAGGATGTTCGATTCGCCTACTCGAATGGTGTGCCTGTGCTGCATGGGCTCAGCTTCGAGGTACCGGCGGGCAACACGGTCGCCATCGTTGGGGCCACCGGCGCCGGCAAGTCGACCATCATCAAACTCCTCCTCCGGTTCTACGACGTGACCGGGGGCCGGATCGCCATCGATGGGCACACAATCTCTGAACTCCGATTTGCCGAGCTGAGACAAGCGATCGGCCTCGTCTCACAGGACGTGTTTCTCTTCCACGGAACCGTGCGGGAGAACATCGCGTACGCTCGGCCCGACGCCTCCCTCGAGGACGTCATCGAAGCTGCCACCATCGCCGAAGCCCACGACTTCATCGTGGACTTTCCAAACGGCTACGACACGATCGTCGGCGAAAGAGGTCAGAAGCTCTCGGGCGGCCAGCGACAGCGAGTCTCCATCGCCCGGGCCGTCCTCAAGGACCCACCCATCCTCGTGCTCGACGAAGCCACCTCGTCGGTCGACAACGAGACCGAAGCTGCCATCCAGCGATCACTCGAGAAGATCTCCATCGACCGCACCACCATCGTCATCGCCCACCGCCTCTCAACCGTGCGAAATGCCGACCACATCTACGTCATCGACCGCGGCCTCGTTGTGGAGAACGGCCACCACGACGACCTGCTGGAACTGGACGGCCTCTACGCCGCCCTCTGGAAGGTGCAAACCGGCACAGCAGTTCCGTGGCATATTCAGAGTCCCTAGTCCCTAGTCCCTAGTCCCTCGTCCCTAGTCCCTCGTCACAACGGGCAACGGGCAACGGGCAACGAGCGCTACGAGCCGGCGAGCAACTCGACCACCTCTTCGTCGCTGGTTTGCTCGAAGTCGGCGTAGAACTGGCCGATGGCCCAGAAGGTGACCGGGGTCTCCAGACAGATGATGTCGTCGAACAGTGGAGCGAGCTCTTCGACGGTACGTGGTGACCCGACCGGGACAGCCAAGACGAGCGATCCGGCGCCGAGGTGTTGGAGGGCGCCGGCTGCGGCCCGGACGGTGCCACCGGTAGCGAGGCCGTCGTCAACGACGATCACGAGCCGGCCGGTCACATCGATGGGCTCGCGGTCGCCCCGGTACGTCTCGAGGCGGCGCTTGAGCTCTTCGTTTTCGGCGTCGATGGTCGATTGCAGCTGCTCTTTGGTCACCCGCACCTGGCGCATGAGCGGTTTGTTCAGTAGCAGGACTCCCCCCTCGGCAATGGCGCCGAGGCCCAGCTCAGGCTGGCCGGGCGCACCGAGTTTGCGGACCACGAGAATGTCGAGATCGGCCTCGAGGGCGGCTGCGACCTCGGCGGCCACCACCACGCCACCGCGCGGGAGTCCGACGACGAGCGGGTCTCGGTCGCGGTACGCAGCGAGGGCGTCGCCGAGCTGCTTGCCCGCGTCGCGTCGATTGCGAAAGCCCATGTCGCTCATGAAGTGGTTCTATTGCCCGGCGAACTCGCCGACCTCTTCGTCGTCCTCGAGCACGATGTCGAGTCGGTGGTTGCAGTCGGCGCACGTATACGCCACCACATCGCCGACTTCGAATGGGTCATCGTCGGGCCGGTGGCTCAAGAGATGAGCCGTTCCCCCACATTCGACACAGGTAATGGTCTTTACCGGCTCCATAGGGGAAGCTTACGCTTCTGCGAGCTGTGAGCCTTGGGCTATGAGCTTTGAGCTACGAGACCTGCGCTGGAATCCTCGATGGTTCAGGCCGCTCAAGATGGCCGCCTGTTGGCGGTTCTATTGGCCGTAGGCCTCGCCGCCTGCGAACAAGGGCACAGGCCGTTTGCAATCCACACACTTAACCTCTAGGTTAAGTGTGTGGTAGGAGACAAACACGATCTCAGTTCGGTGTTCGACGCCTTGGCGAACGTGCACCGTCGAGAGGTGATCCGCTACCTCGCAATCCGACCCAGATCGATCAGTGAACTCGCACGTCTGCGCAGCCTGTCCCTGCCTGCCATCCACAAGCACATCCGTGTGCTCGAAGAGGCAGCGATGGTCAAGAGGCGCAAGATAGGGCGAACGAACATCCTGGCGTTGGAGAGGGCACCGCTTCGGCTGCTTCAAACATGGGTGGAGCAGTTCCACCCGTACTGGGGGTCCGAGGCTGAATCACTCGAGACATATGCGACCTATCTCAACAAGACACGAGAGACTGAGGAGTCATCATGAAGAAGTTCGTCCTGCTCGCCCACGGCGCAATAGAGCAATCGCCCGAATTCAAGGAAGCCCACATGAAGTGGTGGAACGGCATCCAGGACCATGTTGTGGACTCGGGGAATCCACTGTTCAACGGTCGAACAGTTTCAAAGGACGGCACCGTCACCGAGATCGGTCCAGACGTTAGCCCCGCACTCGGCTATTCGATCGTGCAGGCAGAATCGATCGACGACGCTGTCGAACTACTTGCCGATAGCCCAATGGACATGTGGGTCTACGAAGCGATGCCAATGTAGAGAGGCATCCCCCGCCCCATGCCGGCACATTCTGAGCGGCCCGACGGCAGTCATGGGCTGGGTCGGTCTAGCGCCGTATGGAGAAGGCAGCGCCAACACGATGCCGAAGCTCACGCCTAGGGCAATCCAGACGGCGTTGCCGGTAATGGCCGAGAGGATGGCACCGATCACGATGCCGAAGACCAGGCCGAGACCCACCGGCAGGGCTCTTTGGAACTCGCGATCCTACCCGGTGTTCCGCAACCCAGCCGCTATCCCGTTCACTGTCGACAGAAGCGCCCGCCGCAGTTTGTCGTCGCCGCCTCCGGCGCGGGCCTTGGCGAGGAGCTCGACCTGGACAAAGCTCATCGGGTCGATGTACACATCGCGGACGGCCAGCGTTCGAGCCAGAGTGGGGTTGCGATTGAGGAGATTTCCTGCTCCGGTCACCGCCAGGGTTTCCTCGACGGTCCGCTCGTATTCGCCCCGGATGTCGTCGAATACGTGCTGATGCTCCGGATCCACCAGGCGCTTCACATATCGGGCCGCCACCGGGAGGTCGGTCTTCGTAAGGGTCATCTCGACATTGGAGATGAACGTGCGGAAGAACGACCATCGCTCGAACATCTCATCGATCACGTCCCCGTGCCCGGCTGCCCGGGCCGCCTTCAGCCCTGTCCCGACGCCAAACCACCCGGGCACGACCTGACGGGACTGGGTCCACCCGAACACCCACGGGATGGCGCGCAATCCGTCGAGCCCTTTGCCCGTCCCGGGTCGCCGGGCAGGGCGCGAGCCGATGTTCATGGCACCAAGCTCCTCGACAGGCGTGGAGGTGAGGAAATACGGAACAAGATCGGGGTCGTCGACAAGGGCCCGGTAGGCGGTGAAGGCTGCGTCCGACACGGTGTCCATAACGTCGAACCAGCGTGACAGCGTCTCGTCATCGGCCCGTGAGGTTCGGTGGAGCAGCGAAGCCTCGAGCACTGCCGCCAGACCCACCTCGAGATTGCGATAGGCGAGGGCGGGCAACCCGTACTTGTCGGCGATGACCTCGCCCTGCTCGGTGAGCTTGAGCGTTGCGTCGACCGTGCCATATGCCTGCGCCATGATCGCGTCACCGGTGGGTCCCCCTCCCCGGCCGACAGTCCCTCCCCGGCCATGGAAGAACCGCAGCTTGACGCCGTGTCGGTGGGCCACGTCCCTTATCGCACGGG
>SHLN01000118.1 GCA_004283105.1 Acidimicrobiia bacterium | reverse complement strand
AGGTCGTCGATGAAGTCGATCATCGGCGGGATCACGTTGTACAGGTAGTAGCCCTCCATCTGCTCGTTCACCCGGCGGATCAAGCTCTGGAGCACCGACAGGATCCAGCGATCGATTTCGGCTCGCTCCGCCGGTGGCGGGGCCGCCTCCAGGTCCTGCAGTGTTATGGCGTCTGCTTCGGCATAGGTAGTGAAGAAGGAATACGCGTTCCAGTACGGGAGCATGACCGTGCGCACAACGTCGCGCACCCCCGACTCCGAGAAGCGAAGCGGCTCGCCCCGCAACAGGGGAGAGTTGAGGAGGTAGGCGCGCAGCGCATCGGCCCCGAAAGCGTCGAAGATGTCATTGGGATCGGGGTAGTTCTTGAGGCTCTTGGACATCTTGCGGCCGTCCTCGGCCAGGATGAGCCCGTTCACAACTCCATTGCGAAACGGCACCTCATCGAAGAGCGCCGTGGCCAGGACCACCAGCGTGTAGAACCAACCCCGGGTTTGGTCGAGGCCCTCTGCGATGAAGTCGGCCGGGAACCGGCCCGTAAACGTCTCTGCGTTCTCAAACGGGTAGTGATTCTCGGCGTAGGGCATGGACCCGGACTCGAACCAGCAGTCCAGGACTTCGGGTACCCGGGTCATCGTTCCGCGGCATGCGGTGCATGGGAAGGTGACCGGGTCGACGAAATGCCGGTGGAGGTCGGTGAGCTCCACCCCGGAGAGCTCCTCGAGCTCTTCGATCGAACCGACGCAGACCGACTCGTCGCAGCCGTCGCACTCCCACACCGGGATGCAGCTACCCCAGTAGCGGTTGCGACTGATCGCCCAATCCCGCGCATCGGCCAGCCAGTTGCCGAACCGGCGCGAGCCAATGGCGTCCGGTACCCAGTGGATGGTGGCGTTCAACTCGACCATGCGCTCCTTGAACGACTCGACCGCCACGAACCAGGTCGGGATCGCCTTGTAGATGAGCGGCGTGCCCGTCCGCCAGCAGAACGGATACGAGTGGCGGATCTGGGTGTGGCGAACGATGGAGCCCGATTCCTTCAACAGCCTGATCAGCGTGGCATCGGCGTCCTTGACGTTCTCGCCCGTCACCTCGGGCACGGCGTCGGTGAAGCGGGCTTCGAGGTCGATCGGGTCGACGAGCACGTCGAGGCCGGCGGCCTGCAGCGCGTAGAAGTCGGCTTCGCCGTAGGCGGGGGCCATGTGAACGAGGCCCGTTCCCTCCGTGGTGGTCACATCGGTACTCGCAATGATGCGGAATGCCCCCCGGTCACGCTCCTCGCCGAAGTAGTCGAAGGGCGGCTCGTACGAGGCCCCGACGAGCTCACTACCGAGAACCGAGGCGAGTAGCGGCGGCTCCTCATCCGGCCAATAGACGTCGACGAGGTCGGCGGCCAGCCAGAACGGGCCGGCGGTGCCGTCGATGTCGGCGTCGACGCGGACGTACGTCAGGTCCTCGCCGACGGCGATCGCAAGGTTGGCCGGAAGGGTCCAGGGCGTCGTGGTCCAGATGAGAAAGGAGTCCCCGTCTTGCACGCTCCCGTGGGATCCGATAGCCCTGACCCGCACCGTGATGGACGGGTCGTCGACGTCGCGGTAGTCCATGTTCGCTTCGAAGTTGGAGAGCGGGGTGGTGGCCCCGTACGAATACGGAAGCACCTTGAAGTCCTTGTAGATGAGCCCCTTGTCCCACAGGGTGCGGAAGACCCACCACACACTCTCCATGAAGTCGACGTCCAGCGTGCGGTAGTCGTTCTCGAAGTCGATCCAGCGTCCGATCCGACGGGTGATCTCTTCCCAGGTCTCGGTGTTGGCCTGGACCCGCATCCGGCACGCTTCGTTGAACTTCCCGATCCCGAACTCGGTGATGGCGCGCGGCCCGGAGACTCCGAGATCCTTCTCGACCTCCATCTCGATCGGGAGGCCATGGGTGTCCCACCCGAACCGGCGCTGGACCCGGTAGCCGCGCATCGTCCAG
Source organism: Acidimicrobiia bacterium (assembly GCA_004283105.1). Lineage (GTDB taxonomy): Bacteria > Actinomycetota > Acidimicrobiia > Spongiisociales > SHLN01 > SHLN01. Next base: position 6,092 of record SHLN01000118.1, on the reverse strand, counting down.
TAGCGCGGGACGACGTCTTTGATGACCCCGGCCAGCAAGTTGCCGTAGTGAGGGCTCCCGGTCGGGAACGGCGGCCCGTCGTAGAAGGTGTAGGAACGGTCGGCGGGGCGAATATCGATAGAGGTCTGGAACGCGTCTAGTTCGTCCCACAGTTCGAGGATCCGGGCCTCGACGGTGGGGAAGTGCACCTGCGGTGCCACTCGGTTGAAGCCCTCGGCCATGTCGCTCCTCGTCTCGCCGTAGGGCCGGGACGAGTGATGACCCGCGGTACCACCCGGCTTGCCGCTCGAGAGCGGCCGCTCCGTTCTTCGTCGTTTCGGGACGACCCCGGCGAGGTCTACTGAGCGCCACCGGCGCCGTTCTGCTCGCTGCTCGGGGGCGATACCCGCCTTCGGCGGACCCCGTCAACGCAATTTGGGGAGTGTAACCCCCGGCGAACCAGTTTCGGCGCAGGGTGCGCCGACCTCTGGCAGGGGTTTCGCTTCCCGCTACCCGCTTCCGGCTACCCGCCGGAGGGCCAAGTACCGCTCTGGTTTCTTGCTGGCAGCGGGTCGCGGGCAGCGGGAAGCGGGGTGTCATCGGGTTTCCTGGGAGTTCGTGCTACTGTTTCGCCGCATCTTGGGGTATCAATCCAGCCATCTGGTGGCTTGATTGAGCGCCGGCGGTGAGAGAGAAGGATATGGCTCGCAAACTGGCAAAGTCGACCGTCAAACGGTTCAAGGATCAGCTCAAATCCGAACGCGAGCGGCTCGAGTCCATGATTGAGGAGCTCGAGGAAGAGCGCGAGCAGGCGAAGTTGAACGAAACCGCCTCTGAACGAAACCCGGACATCGACTCGGTGGACGGCGGAACCATGGCCTTCGAATACGAAAAGGAGCTGGCGCTCGTCGAGAATGCTCGAGACCTGCTTCGAAAAGTCGATCAGGCCGAAGCGGCCATCAAGAAGGGCAAGTACGGAATCTGCGCCGATTGTGGCACCTCCATCCCGATCGCCCGCTTGCAGGTGCTTCCGTACACGACGATGTGCGTGGACTGCTCCGGCAAGCGGTGAGCCCCCGCCTCATCGCCCTGGCAGTTGCGGCTGCCGTGCTCGTACTCGATCAGCTCACCAAGTGGTGGGCCCTCTCCGCCGATCTTCCGACGTCGCTCATCGGTGACTTCCTCGTTCTCCGCCTCGTCCGCAATCCCGGGGCCGCCTTCAATTCGCTGCAGGGCTCGGGCGTGCTCATCGGCGTCCTCGCTATCGCGATCGTGCTCATCCTCGTCCGGGTGAGCGGCTCGGCCGAGCACCGCCGGGAGAGCATGGTGTTCGGCCTCATCATGGGTGGAGCCGCCGGCAACCTCGTCGACCGGATATTCCGGGGCGACGGGTTTCTGGACGGAGCCGTTATCGATTGGATCGATCTGTGGTTCATCCCGACGTTCAACGTTGCCGACGCCAGCCTCACCGTCGGTGCTGTGCTGGCCGTCGCAGTGGCCTTTCTGACGAATACGGAGACATGAGACGGGTACCGACCGAGTTGGACGGCGAACGGCTCGATCGGGTCGTCGCCCTGCTGGCCGACGCCAGCCGGGCACAAGCTCGGAAGCTCATCGAGTCGGGCGGGGTGACGGTTGACGGAGCCACCGTCGAGGCACCGGCGCTGCGCGTGACGGCGGGGTCAGAACTGGGGATCCAACCGATCGCTCCGGCGCTCTCATTGCAGGCCGAGGAGGTGGTGTTCGCGGTTGTCTGGGAGGACGAACACCTCGCCGTCATCGACAAGCCGGCCGGGATCGTCACCCATCCCGGTGCGGGGAACCAGGCCGGGACGCTGGCGGGGGGCCTCATATACCGATGGCCTGAGATCGAGGGGATAGGGGACGACGATCGCTGGGGCATCGTGCACCGGCTCGACAAGGGCACCTCCGGGCTGCTCGTGATCGGCAAGACCGACACCGCGCTCGGGGGATTGCGTCAACTCATCAAGGAGCGCCTCATCGCCCGTACCTACCTGGCGCTGGTTCAGGAGCCGATGGCTATTGAGACCGGGACCATTGATGCCCCCATCGAGCGGGATCCGAGCCGGCCCATGCGCCGCCGGGTCCATCCAACCGGCCGAGCCGCCCGGACCCACTATCAGCAGGTGGCCGGCTGGCCCGCCCATGCCCTTCTCAACGTCGAGCTCGAAACCGGGCGTACGCACCAGATTCGGGTACATCTCACCGCCATCGAGCACCCGGTGGTCGGCGACCGGACCTACGGCGCCACCGCCAACGATCCGGCCGACCCCGGCCGCGTCTGGCTCCACTCCTGGAAACTGGCCTTCGACCACCCGATCACCGGCGAGGGCGTCTCGTGTGTGTCACCCCTGCCGGAGGACCTGGTCGCGACGCTGGAGGGTCTTGGTGATCCGGAGAGCGGAACGGTGCCCTAAAACCCCTCCCGTTTACGGGAGGGGGGCAACTCTTCGAGTTGCTACGGGGAGGGTCGTTCTCACCACCTACGTGGCGACGTGAGGGCTGGACCCGTTGCCTCGCCGAAGCACGCAAGTCACCCGCGACGCCGTCGACCGAAAAGCAGAAGGGCCCCTTCTCCCTTGGAAAGATGAGCGCGACTTCCGTCACCTTTCCATGAGGTGTCAGTGCCCGATAGCGGCCTTGCCGATGGCGTTGCCGGCTCGCCGCTTGCCCCGTTGCACGGATCCCACCATCGGCCCCGTCGCCGCGCAGTTGTTGGGAACACCCCACCCCGGCAACCCTTCGGGTTGCCTGCCCCTCCCGCTCCGCTTCGCTCCACGGGAGGGGTAGCGGGTAGCGGGCAGCCGGTCGCGGGCAGCGCTACAACCCGAACATCACTTCCCGGAGGCGGACCGGTTCCACTGCGTACGTCTCGAGGTCGATGCGCATGGAGCCGAGGCGGAGGCCCCGCATGCCTTCGCCGTGGTTGGTGAGGACGCGGAGGATGCCGTCATCTTCTTGCAGGACACCGAGGCCGAGAGTTCCTCCTTCGCCGTTCTGAAGGCCGACGAGCATGGCGTCCAGCCGGGTCGGGTCGAGGCCGGCCGGGAGGGTGGGAGCGAACACCGTCGGGCGCACGCGCCACGCCTGGAGCGGGGGAGTGAGTTCGGCCTCGAAGTGCTTGGCGCGGTCGGCACTGCGCTCGTGCGGTGTTGCCGAGACGATTCGCGGTGACACGGGGGCCTCTTCGACCTCGACTCCAAAGAACCTTCGCAACATCCCGATTACCGGAGCGAGCTCCTCCCCGCGCTGGAATGCGACCACGACCTCCGGACGGGTCAGTTCGGTCTTGTGGTATTTGAGGGTCTGGCCGGTCACTCCCGACACATCATCCGACGTGTCGACCACGACGAGGTCCACTTCGTTGCGTGCCTGATCGACGAGCGCCGCGGTCGCCACCACCTGCTGAAGCACGAGCCCACTCGTCTTGATGGAGCCGACGAATTGCAGTCGGTCGGCATGGGAGAGATCGTCCAGGTCGGCCGGATCGTTGATCCACTTGAGCCCCACACAGGTGGGTGGGCCGACGGTCGACTCCCCGATGTCGGCATCGACGAATGCGGCCCGTTTTCCGGCTCCGATGGCGGCTGCCAACAGTTGGCGGGCGAATGTCGTCTTGCCGGTGTCGGCTGCTCCGACCAGCAGAACCACCCCGCGTCGGCGGGTGAGGTCTTCGATGAGTGGCGCGTGCGTGTCGTCCATGACCCATCCTCTTGCCGTGGTCGGGGACGTACCATACCCTGATGCCGATGGAGCGAATACGGGTGGAACTGCAGAAAGATTGGCTATCGGTGGCCGACATTTGTGAATACATGGATGTGTCGGCCTTCGTTGTGACCCGCATGCTCCGAGGTGGCGGCATGCCGGCCGTCAAGTTCGGTCGGGAGTGGCGGGTGGCCAGGTCGGACTTCGAGGACTTCCTCAATGCGCGGCGGGACGCCACCATCGGCACCTCATGACGACCGCACCGGTAGAAATCGAAGAGCCTTCGATTGACGAGTCCGACCTCGAATCGCGGGGTTGGAACGTCATCGTCTGGGATGACCCCGTCAATCTCATGTCCTACGTCGTCTACGTGTTTCGCCGCCTTTTCGGATTCTCCGAAGCCAAAGCCACCCGAAAGATGCTGGAGGTTCACAATTCCGGCAAGTCGATTGTCGTGACCGCGCCCCGCGAGAAGGCCGAGCTCGATTGTCACCGTCTCCACCACTACGGCCTGTGGGCCACGATCGAGGAAGCATGAGACGTCCCTTCAAAGCACACCACGACGGCGTGGCAGTTCGGCTCTCCGATGTGGAGCGGGAGTTTCTCCTGGGGCTTCCCATCCTCCTGACCTCCGTGGATGCCGAGCCGGACGATCCCGCCTACGTCCGCCTTCACGTCGCCGCCTATCCGGACGACCCGGCCGCCCAGGAAGAGATGACCGAGTATTCCGGGTCACAGTTGGCAGAGGCGCGGACCAGCGATCGCGAACGATTCACGGCGACCCTCGAGGCGGGCCAGTCGGTTCTCAGCCCGGACGAGGCCGAGTCCTGGCTCACCGTGCTCGGCGATGCCCGGCTTGCCCTGGCGGCCCGGCTCGGTATCGAAGAACCGGGCTGGGAGGTCGTCGACGAGGAGGACCCCGAGCGCATCACCCTCGGCTTCCTTTCCTACCTCCAGGACCAGCTCGTGACTGTTCTCATGAGGCGCCTGTGACCGCCGAGGCGGCCGGAGTCCTGCTCGCGGGCGGTCCGTCCGATGCGCTCGGCGAACCGGTGCAACTCGTCGATGTGGGCGGCCGGCCCCTTCTGGAGCGAGTGGTCGAGCGGTTGGCCTGGCTCGATCCGCTTGTGGTCGTGCTCGGCTGGCGAGCGGAGGAGATACTCGAGGCCACCGACTTGAGCGGGGCCGTCGTCATCATCAACTACGACTGGGAAGAGGGTATCGGCTCTTCGATGCGAACCGGCCTCGATCATTTGTCGAGAGAGCGGATCCATCGACCGGCGCTCGTCACGCTCGCCAACCTGCCCGCCATCGGAGAGGAACACGTCCGGCCGCTGCTGGCCGCCCATGCCGGTGGAGTCACCCTCCCGGTCTACCGGTACGACGCCGGATACCCCCTCCTGCTCGATCGCAGCCAGTGGGATCGGTTCATGAGCAGGGGGCTCGATCCGCTCGATATTGCCCTCGCTCATCCCGAATGGGTCACCGAAGTTCGGGGCGACGAACACGCTCCGCGACGCATTCGCGTGCCGACCGATATCGAGGAGGCACTGCCCCGATTTGGCGCGGCCTGAGGACCGGTTGCTAAATTGCCTCTGGGGGAAGGACCAGAAAGGACACTCGTGGGTTCGATCGACACGATTGATGGTATGAAACGAGCCGACGCCCGAGTGCTTCGCAAGTCGGGCGTGCGTACCACAGAGAAGCTTCTCAAGAGAGCGGGCACCCGCAGCGGCAGGCGCGAGCTGGCCTCGGCCACCGGCCTCCTGGAACGCCAGATTCTCGATTGGGTGAACCGCGCCGACCTCATGCGCGTGAAAGGCATCGGTGAGGAGTACTCCGATCTCCTCGAAGCGGCCGGAGTTGAGACCTGCAAGGAGCTTCGCAATCGCAACCCGCAATCGCTCCTCGGCAAGATGACGCAGATCAATTCGAAGAAACGCCTCGTCCGCCGTCTTCCCACCGAGGTCATGGTCAAGCGCTGGGTAGACCACGCGAAAGAGCTGCCGCCGGCGGTCAGTCACTGAACGGACGGGTTCGCCGACTCTCGGGAGAACTGTTCGCTTCCCGCCACCCGCTGCCCGCGTCCCGCTCAGAAAAGGTATAGGCGCTGCCGGGCCTTCGTGATCTTCCATCCGTTTCTGGCGGGTAGCGGGTAGCGGGCCGCGGGTAACTCCAAATGAAAACGGCGCCCCGGAGGGCGCCGTTTTCATTTGGTCGGGTTGCTTACTTCTTCGCTGCTGCCGGCTTCTTGGCGGCGGGCTTGCGAGCTGCGGGCTTCTTGGCTGCGGGCTTGCGAGCTGCAGGCTTCTTGGCTGCCGGCTTTTTGGCTGCGGGCTTGCGGGCTGCCGGCTTTTTGGCGGCCGGGGCCTTATTGGCGGCCGGCT
>SHLN01000117.1 GCA_004283105.1 Acidimicrobiia bacterium | reverse complement strand
GCTTCACCCCATGACCACCTTCAGAGCCCTCCGGCTCGTCGCTCAGAACCAGCCGCTCGTCGAGACCGAGCTGGCCATCCCCGAGTTGGCGGCGGGTGAAGCACTCGTCTCCGTGCAAGCAGCCGGGATCTGCCGGTCGGATGTCCACTATCTCCAGGGCAGCCCCAAGCTGCCTCCGCTTCCCCGCACCCTCGGACATGAAGTTGCCGGTGTCGTGGAGTCGCTCGGTCCCAACCCTCCGGCCGGGATCATGGAGGACCTTCGAGTCGGTGTTCACTATCAGACGAGTTGTGGCACCTGCCGGTTCTGTCTGGCCGGAAACGATCAGTTTTGCGTGAGCGGACAGATGGTCGGCAACGGCCGGGACGGCGGGTACGCCGAGATGATCGTCGTGCCGGCTCGCAATCTCGTGGCGATTCCCGACGGCGTCGCCATCGAGCACGCTGCCGTGATGATGTGCTCGTCGGCGACTTCGTATCACGCGCTGCGCAAGGCGCGGCTCGAACCTGGGGAGCGAGTGGCGGTCTTTGGCCTTGGAGGACTCGGGCAATCTGCGGCCCAGCTGGCTCTCGCCCTCGGGGCATCCGCCGTGTATGCGGTGGATCTCAACCCTGCCAAAGCCGCGCTTGCCGCCCACTACGGCGCGATCCCCATCGCCGGCGGCGAGGGGGCTGTCGACGCCATCCTGGAGGACTCGGGTGGGGTCGATGTCTCCCTCGAACTCGTGGGCCTGGCCGAGACGATGCGCCAGGCAGTCGGCGTTCTCGGCCCGCAGGGACGTGCCGCTGCGGTCGGACTGGCTGAAGAGCCGTTCCTCATCGATGCCTACGAAGACCTGGTGCTGCGCGAGGCGGAGATCATTGGAGTGTCGGATCATCTGGCCTCGGAACTCCCGACACTCCTCGACCTCGCCGCTCGCGGTGATCTAGACCTCTCCCGGGTGGTGAGCAACCAGGTTCCACTCGAAGCCGGGCCGGTCAATCGGGCGCTCGATGACCTGGTCGCGTTCGGCGACGAGGTCCGGACTGTCATCGTCCCGTTCCCCCCGGAACACCCATGACGACCCGGGCCCACATCATCGCCACGCTCAGCGAGCTGCGACTGCTCATGACGCTCGAGGAAGGCGGTCCGCAGGCGTTCCGGGTGCGCGCCTACGACAACGCCATCCAGGGCCTCGAAAGCACGACCGCCGACATCGCGACCCTCTCGGAGAGCGAATTGGTGGCGCTGAAGGGTGTCGGCAAGAGCACGGCGAGCAAGATCCGTGAAATCATCGAGACGGGGACGATCAAGAAACTCGAGGGACTGCGAGAGAAATACCCACCCGAATTCGTCAACCTGACCCGCATCCCCGGGCTGGGACCGAAGACGCTCGTCATGCTGCGCGACCGCCTCGACATCCACAACCTCGATGATCTCAAGGCGGCTCTGGCTGCCGAGAAGCTGCGCGACCTGCCCGGCCTGGGCGCCAAGAGCGAGGAGAAGATCGGCCAGGCCATCGAGCGGCTCGGGTTGCACGGCAAGGACACCCGGACTCCCATCGTCGAGGCGCTCCCCATTGCCCGGGCCACCGTCGCCCAGCTCCTCGAGCTTCCGGAGGTACGGCGCGCCGACTACTGCGGCAGCCTCCGCCGCTTCCGCGAGGACATCGGCGACATCGACATCCTCGTGTCCTCGACCAGGGCCGAGGCTGTCATGGAGTTCTTCACCACGATGCCCGAAGTGGCCGACGTCATTGGACGGGGGGAGACGAAGAGCTCGATCGTGACCCGCCGTGGAATCCAGATGGATCTGCGGGTGGTACGGCCCGCCGAGTACGGGGCCGCTCTCCTCTACTTCACCGGCTCCAAGACCCACAACATCCATCTGCGCCAGCTCGCCATTGATCGTGGCTGGCAGCTCAACGAGTACGGCCTATCCGATGTCGAATCCGGCGAGGTCGTGGCTTCGAAGACCGAGAAGGACATCTACGCCGCCCTCGATCTGGCATTCGTCCCACCGACGTTGCGAGAGGACGGCGGGGAGATCGAGAAGGCCGCAGCCGGGGAGCTGCCCAAGCTGGTGCAGCTCAAGGACATCAAGGGAGACCTTCACTATCACACCGACCTGTCGGGCGACGGGAGAGAGCCGCTCGAGCGAATGGTCGAGGCCGCGGCAGCCCGCGGCTACTCCTACCTCGCCATCACCGATCACGGTGAAGACCTGACGATCAACGGAGCCTCCCGGCGCCAGATGCTTGCCCAGCGCAAGAAGATCGCCCGCCTCCAGGAGGAATACCCCGACCTCCGCCTCCTGCACGGCTGCGAACTGAACATGGGCCGGGATGGATCGGTCGACTACGACCTCGACTTCGTGCTGGGCTTCGACTGGACGGTGGCCAGCGTCCACTCCTACTTCGACCTCGACCGCGATCAGCAAACCGAGCGGGTGCTCCAGGCCATGGCCAACCCGGGAGTAAGCGCCATCGGACACCTGTCGGGCCGGTATATCGGCCGGAGACCGGGCATCGAGCTCGACCTGGAGGCCGTCATGGAAGCGGCAGCTGCCACCGGCACCGCCATCGAGATCAACGGCGCCCTCCAGCGTCTCGATGCCACTCCCGAAGCCATCCGTATCGGCATCAAACACGGCGTCACCTTCGTCATCGATACCGATTCCCACCACACTCGCGAGCTGGGCCGGATGGAGTACGGAGTCCTCAATGCTCAGCGAGGCTGGGTGGAGCGCTCGATGGTCGCAAACACCTGGCCCACCTCCACGTTCCTCAAATGGGTGGCTTCCAAGCGCGGATAGGCCCTTGCCATTGATTAAACAGTCGTATAGGCTATTGAACATGAGTTCAGGGGCCGCTCCCACCTCCGTCGACGACCGGACTGCCAAAGCCCGCATCCGCGACGCGGCCATTGAGTGCTTTGCCGAGCACGGCCTGGCCGCCACGACCGCTCGCAAGGTCGCGGCCGCCGCCGATGTGTCTCCGGGACTCGTCATTCACCACTTCGGATCGATGGACGGCCTGCGGTCCGCCTGCGATGAGCACGTCGTGGCCACGATCCGGGATTACAAGACCGGAGCCATGGCCGAGGGTCCCGGCCTTGACATCCTGGCCGCGTTCCGTGACGCGCCGACCGAGTCGCTGATGGGGTATTTGGCGGCGGTGCTCCATGACGACTCTCCCCGGGTGGCGAAGCTCGTCGACGATCTGGTCGCCGATGCCGAGGCCTACCTCCAATTGGGCGTCGAGACGGGGATGGTTCGTCCGAGTTCCAACCCGCGGGCTCGCGCCGCAATCGTGGTGTTGTGGTCGCTGGGAGCACTGGCCCTTCACCATCACGTGCAGCGGATTCTGGGCGTCGACCTCACCGATCCCGACATAGTGGCCAACCAGTCGATCTCCGCCTATGCCGCACCCGCGTATGAGGTTCTCACCGAAGGGATCATCAGCCAGGAATTTGCCCCCCAGGTGAGCGAAGCCTTCCGAATCCACTCGTCAGCAACCAAGGACAGTAAGGAACCGACATGACCGATCAGATTGCCATCCATACCGAAGGGCTGACCAAGCACTACGGCGACTTCCCTGCCCTGGTCGATCTCAACCTCGACGTGGGTGTGGGGGAGATCTTTGGCTTCCTCGGTCCAAACGGTGCCGGGAAGACCACGATGATCCGCACGATCCTCGATGAGATCCGTCCCACCTCCGGGCTGGCGTCAATTCTGGGTATGGACAGCCACCTTCAGTCCGTCGAGATACGGGACCACATCGGCTACGTCCCGGGCGATCTGGCGATGTATCCGAACCTCACCGGCAAGGACACCCTCACGTATTTCGCCAACCTGCGCGGCGGCGTCGACTGGGGGTTCGTTGACTCGCTGGCCGAACGGCTCGACGCCGATCTCGGCAAGAAGGTTGGCGACCTGTCTTCTGGCAACCGGCAGAAGGTCGGTCTCATTCAGGCATTCATGAACAAGCCGGACGTGCTGATCATGGATGAACCGAGCTCCGGTCTCGACCCGCTCGTGCAGCGGGAGTTCCAGACCATGATGCGCGAAGTTGCCTCAGATGGCCGCACGGTATTCCTCTCCAGCCACACGCTCTCCGAGGTCCAGCGGGTCGCCGACCGGGTAGGCATCATCCGCCACGGCCGGCTCATTGCCGTCGAAGGGGTGTCCGACCTTCGGTCCAAGGCGATCCGAACGATCAATCTCTACTTCGCCGAGCCGGTGGACGGCGCAGTGCTCGCCGACCTTCCCGGCGTGCGAGAGGTGAACGTGGAGGATCACCATGTGACGCTCTCGTTCGACGGGCAGATGGAGACCCTGCTCAAGGTGGTGACCGAGCGGTACAGCCTGCTCGACATCACCACCCACGAGGCCAACCTCGAAGAGATCTTCCTCACCTACTACGAGGACGTGAGCGCCTGATGCTGGCCACCATCGTCACCAAGACGTTCCTCGATCGCTGGAAGGGCGTTGCGATCGGCGCCGTGGCGCTGGCCGTCATGTTCTTCTTCGGGATGGCCGTCTACCGCGACATCGACCTGGCGGTGTACACCGATCTTCCCGAGGCGATGCGCTCGATCATGAATATCCCGGCCGACGCCGACGTCGGCGCCCTCGCCTACGGAGCCATCTACAGCTCGTATGGCGCCCTTACCCTTGCCTCGCTAGCGCTCTCCATGGGGTCGGCCTCCATCGCCGGCGAGGAGCGGAAGGGCACGATGGGCCTGCTGCTTGGAAACCCGAAGAGCCGCACCCACGTCCTCGTCTCCAAGGCCACCAATATCGTCCTCCTCAGTGCCCTCGGAGCGGCCATCCTCTGGCTCGCCGGCGTCGTGGTTCCCGACCTCCTCAACGTCGATGTGACCGGTGTTTACGTCGGTGCCCTTGTGTTCCACATATTCGTCATCGCCGTCTTCCACGGATTCCTTGCCATGGCGGTCGGGGGGTGGACGGGCAAGAACTCACTTGCCTCGGGCGTGACGGTGGGCGTCATGGTGATCTCGTTCTTCGCCGTCGGGCTCTTGCCGCTCATCGACAGCCTGAAGAACGGGGTCAAGGCGTTCCCCTGGTACTACTACAACGGCTCAGACCCGCACGTAAACGGGATCGACTGGGGCCACCTTGCAGTGCTCTTTGTGGGCATCGCGGTCCTGGCCGTTGTGGCGCTGGTCGGTGTCAACCGGCGAGATCTGCGAGGCCAGACCACCCGGGTCAGCCTCGTCGATCGGCTGCGGGCCAATCCGACCACGAAGAAGATGGTCGACCGCCTGGCGGGTTCGGCCCGGGTCTCCCGGATATGGGTGAAGACCGCCTCGGAGAACCAGGGCATCCTCATCGTGGTGGCCTACGTGATGTTCGTCATGATGGGGCTGCTGATTGGCCCTCTGTATACCTTCATCGACGAGACCCTCATCAGCCTCACCGACGCCTTTCCCGAGGAACTGCTCGCCATGTTGGGCGGCGGCGACATGTCGACACCGGAGGGCTTCTACCAGATCGAAACCTTCGGTCTCATGACGCCAATCGCCTTCATGGTGGTGACGGTGCTCATCGGCGCCCGTGCCCTGGCCGGGGAGGAAGCCAACCGGACGATGGGGCTGCTCCTGGCCAACCCGATCAAGCGGTCCTCGGTGGTGCTCGAGAAGACCGTGGCGATGATCGTCCAGGCGGCCGTCGTGGCCGTTGCCTTGTTCGCCGGTGTCGTGGGTGGCTCGATGATCGGAGGGCTTGGGATGAGCCCGGTCAACATCGCCGCCGCCACTCTGCTCGGAATGCTGCTCGGTCTCGTGTTCGGGGCGCTCGCCCTGGCCTTTAGTGCAGCTACGGGCCGCACCCGCGTGGCCGTCTACGGCACCATCGGCACGGCGCTCGCTCTCTACCTCGCCAACGGGTTCCTGCCGTTCAGCGAAGGGCTCGAAGGTCTGGCGAAGTGGACCCCGTTCCACTACTACCTGAGCAGCGACCCCCTCCTAAACGGCATGAACTGGGGACACGCAGCGGTGCTCCTCAGCCTCTTTGGCGTCCTCGTCGTTGCCGCCGTGATGCTGTTCGATAGACGGGACCTCCGACAGAGCAGCTAGTTGCTGGTTGCTGGTTGCTGGTTGCTGGTTGCTGGTTGCTGGTTGCTGGACAGAGGCGAGCAGCGAGTAGCGAGAGACGAGCAGCTATCTCTTTGGCACCGAGACTTTTTTCGGGCTCCCGACTCCGATGCCGAGGAGGATCTCCCGGCGGAGGGCGCGCGCTCCGCTGGCCAGTCCGACGTAGGCGATGACCCAGGCCACGAGGCCGGTGATGAGGCCGGTGCGGGCGGGGTCGTACACGAGCCCGGAGGCGACGGCGTAGGCGATGACGATGACGGGAAGGGACACGAGCGAGGCGGCTTGTTGGGCGGCGGCCGCGCTCTGGACCCGGGCAGAGATGCGGACGATGAGCGACAGGGCGATGGCGATGGCGGGCGGAACGACCCAGAGGATGAGCACCCACCAGCCGGCAGTCGGGAAGAACCAGCCACCGAGATCCGGCCCAACGATGAGGTTGACGAGCAGCGAGTAGACGCCGAATCCGGTGAGGGTGGCCCCGTAGCCGGGGATGAGGGCGGAAAGGAGTTTGCCCGCGTAGAGCTCCCGCTCCGTGATGGGGGAGTGGGCGAGGAACTCGCCGGTGCCGCGCTCGCGCTCACCGACGATCGTGTTCGAACCGACGGCGGCGGCGATGGTGAGCGGTACGACAACGGCAATGGGTGCGAGCAGGTAGACGGCGATGGCATAGGCAGCCTGGATTTCGGGTGTGTCGCCCTGGATGTTTTCCTGAATCGTGAGCGGCAGGGTGTCGAGCACGGTGCCGATCTGGGTCACTACCTCACTGTTCTGAGCACCGGAGACCACGTTGAGTGCGACCACGGGGATCACGATGAAGAACAGTCCCGCCAGCAGACCCATCGGGAGCCAGTAGTCGCGGCTCTTCGCAAGCTGGCGCAAGTCGGTGCGGGCGATGGCCCAGATGCGATGCCAATTCATGCCTTGGAACCCTCTCGTTCGCCTCGCCGGTGGCGCTGCATCTCGAAGTAGAGCTCCTCGAGGGTCGGTTGAATCGGCTCAACCCTGGTGAGGCGGGCGCCCCGTCCCACCAGCGTCGCCACGATGTCGGGGAGGCGATCGAGGTGATCGAGTTCGGCGGTGACGTGCCCGTTGAAACTGGCCTCAACCACGCCATCGAGATCGGACAGGATGGCGAGGTCGGTGCGGTCCTCGGCGTCGAAGTGCACCCGGTTGTCGCTCCAGTACTGGTCGGCCAGGTGGTCGGGGTGACCCGCCACCCAGGCATGACCGTCGTTCATGAGAACCACCTGGTCGGCGATTCCCTCCGCCTCGTGCAGCAGGTGCGTGCACATCACGATGGTGCGTCCCTGTCCCGCCATATCGCGGATGAGGTCGAGGACGGCCCGGGCCGATTCCGGGTCGAGTCCGGCCGTCGGCTCGTCGAGCAGCAGGATCGTTGGATCGTGAAGAATGGCCCGGGCGAGCGCCAGCCGGGTACGCATCCCGGTGGAGTAGCCACCCACCTCCTGGCCGAGAGCATGGCCGATGCCAAAGCGTTCGGCCGACGCGTCGATGGGAGCCGCCGAACCAAGCTCCCAGAGCTTGGCAGCGAACTCGAGATTCTCCCGGCCGGTCAGCCGGTCGTAGAAGGCGGCCTTGGGGGGCACCACGCCGCTGACCCTGCGAATGTCGTTGCCGTCGACGCGCGGGTCTCTTCCCAGGACCTTGATGGTTCCCGAGTCGGCACCGAGCGCGCCGGTAGCAAGACGCACCGTGGTGGTCTTCCCGGCTCCGTTCGGCCCGAGCAGGACGGCCACCGAACCGAGCGAGATATCCAGTTCGAGGTCCTGCACGGCCTTGATATCGCCAAAGGTGCGATTGACCCGCGTGAATGTGATGGCGGTTTCAGGCATCGAGGATCTCCATCGGCAGCAACGGTAGTTGTGTTGAGGAGCAAGCTGCGGAGCAGCTTGTGGCTATCGGCGCTCAGCATTCGGCTATCAGCCAATTGCCAGTCCCCCCGGCTCGCCCGGGGGGAAGGTACCGCCACCGGAGCAGAGCGTAGGTG
>SHLN01000116.1 GCA_004283105.1 Acidimicrobiia bacterium | reverse complement strand
GGGGCACCCGCCTCTCAGGCAAAGGTGATCGCAGAATGCGGCCACCTTCAGGCGAGTGACGGTGCCCGACAGCGAACAGCGAACAGCTCCGAAGAACTCTCTGGCCGACGGCCGGCTCAATACCGGTAGTGCTCCGGCTTATACGGTCCGGCCTTTTCGATCCCCAGGTAGGCGGCCTGCTCCTCAGTCAGCTCGGTCAGTTCGACGCCGAGCTTGTCCAGGTGGAGACGGGCGACTTCCTCATCGAGGTGCTTGGGGAGCATGTAGACCTGGTTCTTGTAGGTCTCATGGTTCTGCCACAGCTCGATCTGGGCGAGTACCTGGTTGGTGAATGACGCCGACATCACAAAGCTCGGATGACCGGTGGCATTCCCCAGGTTGAGCAGCCGGCCCTCGGACAGAACGAGGATGCTGTGCCCATCCGGGAACACCCACTCGTCGTACTGCGGCTTGATGTTGATGTGCTTGATGCCTTCGATTCGCTTGAGACCGGCGAGATCGATCTCGTTGTCGAAGTGGCCGATGTTGCCGACGATGGCCTTGTCCTTCATCCGCTCCATGTGCTCGACCCGGATGACGTCCCGGTTGCCGGTGGCGGTGATGAAGATGTCGGCGGTGTCGACGACGGATTCGAGCGTCGCCACTTCGAATCCTTCCATCGCCGCCTGCAGCGCGCAGATCGGATCGATTTCTGTGACGATCACCCGCGCCCCCTGGCCCTTGAGCGCCTGGGCGGATCCTTTTCCGACCTCGCCGTAGCCGCACACGACCGCCACCTTGGCGGACAACATCACGTCGGTGGCCCGATTGAGGCCGTCGATGAGTGAGTGGCGGCATCCGTAGATGTTGTCGAACTTCGACTTGGTCACCGAGTCGTTGACATTGATGGCGGGGAACATGAGTTCCTTGTTGTTCGCCATGTCGTAGAGACGATGGACACCCGTGGTGGTTTCTTCGCTCACCCCGAGGATCGCCTTGGCGGCTTCGGTCCACCGCCCCGGGCTCTCGCTCAGCTCGCCCTTGATCGCCTCGAGGATCACGCCCCACTCCTCGGGATCGTTCTCGGGGTCGAACTCGGGAATTCGGCCCTCCTCCTCGTACTGGTGGGTCTTGTGCACGAAGAGGGTGGCGTCGCCACCGTCGTCAACGATGAGATCGGGACCGGAGCCATCGGGCCACACGAGCGCTTCTCGCGTGCACCACCAGTACTCGTCGAGCGTCTCGCCCTTCCAGGCGAACACGGGGATCCCCTGCGGGTCGTCGACGGTGCCATTGGGACCCACGACCACTGCCGCAGCAGCGTGGTCCTGGGTCGAGAAGATGTTGCAGCTGACCCACCGCACATCGGCGCCCAGTTCCACGAGGGTCTCGATCAGGACGCCGGTCTGGATCGTCATGTGCAGGCTGCCCATGATCTTGGCGCCTGCCAGCGGCCTGGACTCCCGGTACTGCTCGCGCAGGGCCATGAGACCCGGCATTTCGTGCTCGGCGAGCCGGAGTTCTTTGCGGCCGAACTCCGCCAGATTGAGGTCGGCGACCTTGTAGGGCAGTCGTCCGGCTTCGGTGGTCGTCATGGTGTCTCTCCTTGGTTTCTGGTTGATTACGTGAGCTTGGTGGCGCTTGCCGCGAACAACGCCGGACCGCGTGCGTCAACGTCTGCCGGCAGAGCGCCGACAATCGGACGATCGAATCCGGCGGCAGCAAGCCATTCGCCGATGGTGTCGGGATCGAACCCGAGCCACAGATGGCCCATGGACCTCCGGTATTCGGTGCGATCGTGCGGAAGCATGTCGACGATGAGGATGCGGCCCCCGGCGGCGATGGCGCGGGAGGCCTCGGCGATTGCCGCCGACGGATCCGGCACGTAGTGCAGGACGAGCACGAGCATGGCAGCATCGAGCTCGCCGTCGGCGATCGGGAGGGCTTCGAGACGTCCGGCGCGCACCTCGACGTTGGCTTCGCCGGCCAGCCGGTCGCGAGCCGCCTGCAGCATCGCCTCGGACTCATCGACGGCGATGACACGGTCAACGAACGGGGCAAGCTGCATGCTCATCTGTCCCGACCCGGTGCCGAGGTCCCCCACCACCCATGTGCGATCGAGGAGGCCAAGCAGGGCAACGCGATCGAAGTCCTGACCAAACAGGGACGCGCGCGTTTCGGTCCACTCGGCAGCGGCGCCGGTGAAGTACTCCTGGGACCGACGTCGGCGGTCGGCCAGCACGCTCTGGAGACGCTTGCGATCTGTGGCTGCGGCCGGGCCGGCCGCCACTTCGGTTCGGGCCACCTTCCAGACCTGAGAAGCCGGCGAGCCCTCGCCACGGGGCGCCGCCACATAGCGCCGGCTCGTGCCATCTCGCCGGCTGTCTACCCAGCCGTCTTCGGCCAACGTCTTGAGGTGCCGGCTCATCGTCGATTGCGGAAGCTGGAGGATCCCACACAGCTCCGACACGGTCAGCTCGTCCTGTTCGAGGACGGCCAGCGCCCGGCACCGCACCGGGTCGGAGAGCACCGAGAGGTGCTCCAACATGGCGGCGCCGCGATCGATCGTGGCAGTCGAGGCCAATTCGGGGTTGCTTGATCCGTTCATGCGGATAGAAGGATACATGAGGCCGTGGCTTATGGCCACCACCGGCCGTCGGCTATCGGCCTCGGCACCGGCCAGAACCGCTACCCGCGACCCGCGACCCGCCACCCGCCACCCGCGACGAGCTTCGATCGTCAAGGTGGTTTCCCTGGGCCCGGCGCCGGCGGCGCCGGCCATCCGAGAACTCGGCATCCGGCGGCAGCAGTCGACTTCTCGGCCATGGTCGCGCGGACGCGATGGCACGGCCGAGAAGTGACAGACGGTATTGCTAAAAATAGCCCCTTCCTTTGAGACACGACCACGGAGAGTGGTTATGTTGATTTCACGGAGAACAAAGGGGACCTTTCGATGCTCGACGTGGCCGGCCACAAGGAACGATTTCGACTCAAGCGCATGCGCCGGCTGGCGATCGTACTCACACCGATTGCCGCCTGGATGTGGTGGCGGGTTGGTACCGGCCGGGAGATAATCCCTCTGCCCACGCTCCCCGACGACGCCGCCCTGTGGCTGCCGTTCGTGATCCTCTTCGTCCTCATCGGCGCCATGATGATCATCCCGATGCTCGTGAACGGGCGCTCTCCGCACACGGTGTTCATGCCCGAGCAAATCGATATCGGCTTCGACGACGTCAAAGGCCTCGGCGGCGTTCTCGGAGAGGTGCGCCACACCCTCCAGGTCTTCCTCGATCACCGCAAGTTCTCGGGTCAACTGGGCGGGCGCCCCCGACGCGGGGTCCTATTCGAGGGCCCCCCGGGTACCGGCAAGACCCACGTCGCCAAGGCGATGGCCAAAGAAGCAGGTGTCCCCTACCTGTTTGTCTCCTCCACCTCGTTCCAATCCATGTGGTACGGCATGACCGGACGCAAGATCCGGGCGTTCTTCAAAGCCCTCCGCAAGACGGCCCGGCGGGAAGGTGGTGCCATCGGGTTCCTCGAGGAGATCGATGCCATCGGTACCAAGCGAGGCGGCATGGACAGCTTCAGCGGGACGAAGATCGCCGCCGCGCTCGGGCGCGAGGTCAACCGGGCTATGTCGGAAGGCGTGGGCGGGGTCGTCAACGAGCTCCTGGTTCAAATGCAGAGCTTCGACGAGCCGACCACCGGCATCCGGTTCCGCAATTGGTGGGCAGGGCGGGTCAACCGGTATCTGCCCTACGACCGCCGTATCAAGATGAAGATGCCCGAGCCCTCCAACATCCTCCTCATCGGCGCTACCAATCGGGCGGAGTCGCTCGACCCTGCGCTACTGCGCCCGGGCCGGTTCGACCGAATCCTTCACTTCGACGCTCCCAGCCGGTCTGCTCGCGGCGAGCTGATCGAGTACTTCCTGGGACGCAAGTCTCATGAAGCCCAGCTCGACACCGCCGAGGCTCACGACGAACTGGCCGCCTCCACGATGGGGTACACCCCGGCGTCGATGGAACGGCTCTTTGATGAGGCGCTCCTCCTCGCCCTCAGGGAAGGCCGCGAGGAGCTCAGTATCCACGACCTGCGGAGGGCCCGCATGGAGGTCGAAATCGGCTTGGCCCAGCCGACCGAATACACCCAGGCCGAGCGTGAAACGATCGCCACTCACGAGGCAGGCCACGCAGTGGTTGCCCACCTGGTCGGTGAGAGCCGCCGGCTCGAGGTCCTCTCCATCATCAAGCGTCGCAGCGCCCTCGGCTTGCTCGCCCACAGCCCCACCGAAGAGCGGTTCACGAATACGGCCACCGAACTGCTGGCCTCGATTCAGATCTCGATGGGCGGCATGGTGGCCGAGGAGATCTTCTTCGGCGAGTCGGGCAGCGGCCCCGCCGGTGACCTGATGGCCGCCACCGAGGTGGCCGTGGCCATGGTCGGCAGTCTCGGTCTCGGCGACTCTCTCGTGTCGTTCAACACGCTCGACGGTGGCCTCTTTGGCGGCAACATCGCCAACAAAGTGCTCGGCGATGGTCAGTCGCGTCGGGCTGTCGACCAGATCCTGCGAGAGAACAAGGAGTCGGTCACCCGGCTCTTGTCTGCCAATCGGCACCTCGTCGAAGCACTGCGGGATGCTCTCTTGAAGCATGAGGAGCTCATCGACGACGAGATCCTCGAGGTCCTTGCGGCAGCGCAGCGACCCGACGTAGTGAAGGCTCCGTCGGTGGTCGTGGACCTTCGTCCCCCGATGGACATCACCCACGAGGGCCCGGCGCCGCTCCCGGCTGCTGAGTCCGGTGACTCCTCAATCCCTGATACGACTCCGGCCCGGGAGTAGGCGACCGGACGTCAGTCGGCTGCCGTACGGTGGGCGTCAGCCGGCCCGGCCGCCGTTCGCCACGATGATCTCGCTGACCCGGGCAACCAGCTCGGCAGCCGCGTCGGCGTCGGAAGCTTCGACATTGAGCCGAAGCAACGGCTCGGTATTCGAGGGCCGGATGTTGAACCACTCATCAGCCCATTCGACGGTCAGCCCATCGAGGAGATTGGACTCTCCGTCCATCTCGGCCGCAACGATGTCCATCATTCCTTGCTGGTCTTCGACGATGAAGTTGATCTCCCCGGACGCCGCATACGGCTCGTATTCGGTCCGGATCTCGGAGAGGGGGCGGGGATCCTCGGCCATCAGCTGCATGAGGACGAGCATGGCCAACGTGCCCGAGTCGGCCCGGTAGTTGTCGCGAAAGTAGAAGTGGGCCGAGTGTTCACCACCGAACACGGCCCCGGTCTCGGCCATCACTGCCTTGATGTAGGAATGGCCGACCCGTGTCTTGACCGGTTGGCCGCCCCATTTGAGCACCGTTTCGGGCACGGCCCGGCTCGTGATGAGATTGTGGACGATGGTGGCGCCGGGATTGTGGCCCAGGAACCACCTCGCCACCATGGCGGTGGTGGTGCTCCCCGACAGAGGAACCCCGGAGTCATCGATGAAGATGGCCCGATCCGCGTCGGCGTCGAATGCGACCCCGAGGTCGTGCGGCTCGGCCTCCATGGCGGCAATGAGGTCGGCCAGGTTCTCGGGCCGGGTCGGGTCGGCCGGGTGGTTGGGGAACGTGCCGTCCGGCTCGAGATAGAGGGGGGTGAGGTCGACGGGGATGCGGGCGAACACCGGACCGGACACGATGCCGGCCATTCCATTGCCTCCGTCGACGGCCACCTTGAGCGGACGGAACGAGTCGGCGTCGACGATCGAGTAGAGGTGATCGACGTATTCGTCGAGCGTCGACACTACTTTCACCGAGCCCGGCTCGGCGGCGGCGGCCGGCGGATCGGCGGTGAGTGCTTTGATCTCGGCCAGGCCCGTATCGGCCGAGACGGGTTTCGCTCCGGCCAGCGACAGCTTGATGCCGTTCCAGTTGAGAGGGAGGTGGGAGGCGGTGATCATGGCGGCCGGGACATCGTGGGCGCCGGCGTAGTAGTAGCTCATGTCGGTGGCGATGAGCCCGATGTCGTCGACATCCACTCCCTGGCCGGTGGCACCTTCGATGAAGGCGGCCGAGATCTCGGTCGAACTGGTCCGGATGTCGCGGCCGACTGCGATGCGGTCGGCGCCGGAGAAGGCAGCGAAGCCGGCACCGATGCGACGGGCGATGTCGGCATCCATATCCCCGTTGTCGATACGGCCGCGGATGTCATAGGCCTTGAAAATGGCGTCGAGATTCATAGGGGCGATGTTACGGCTCTCCGGGAGCGGAATGAAGCTCCTCGCCTACACTCTGGGTGGCTATGACTTCCCCGAGTCTCACCATCGTCATCCCGGTCCACAACGAGGCCGACTTCCTCACCCATGCCATCGAGCGCCTCGCCGACGCCCTCGATGGGTTGGAGTTCGTCCTCTATCTGGTGGAGAACGGGTCCACCGATGACACCGGGGCCGAGGCCGAGGCTCTCTCCGAGCGATTTCCCTGGCTGGAAGTGCTGCGCCTGCCGGCCGCCGACTACGGGGCGGCGTTGCGGGCCGGGTTTCGCCAGGCCGACACGGACTGGATGGTCGCCTTCGACATCGACTACTTCTCCCGCGCCTTCGTCGATGACGTCCTGGAGCGATCAGATCAGGCCGACATCATCCTCGCCTCGAAACGCGATCCAGAAGCCGATGACCGGCGCGGTCTGCTCAGGCGACTGGGAACTCGCGTGTTCAATCTCCTGTTGCGCGGGCTCTTCGGCTCCGAGGTGACCGACACCCACGGCATGAAGGCGATCAACCGCAAGGTGCTGGACGACGTGATGCCGAACGTGAAGAGCACCGAGGATCTGTTCGACACCGAACTGGTCCTCCGGGCCGAGCGCGCCGGCTACCGCATCGCCGAGGTCCCGGCCGTCGTCGAGGAGATTCGTCCCGCCCGATCTTCCTACCTCAAGCGCGTGCCGAGAACGCTCATCGGGCTGCTGAAGCTACGGAGGCTGCTCGGCAAGAAGTAGCAGGCAACACCCGGGAGCGGTCGAGACGTCTGTGCCCGGCTCTGGCCTACTGCCTGCTGCGTACTGCCTGCTGCTTCGCCGCTCATCCCTCGTTGGCATCGGTCAGGCTCCGCTTGAACACCACGTCCCGGTAGGCAGCGAACTTGGGGATGACGATGATGATGGAGGCGATGATCTGGGCGCCGAGGAATTCGGCGTCGCTCAGGTCGCCCCGCATGCGGCCGGCCAGCCAGACAAAACCGACGGTGAGGGCACCGGCGATGATGTTCACGACGAAGAAGTTCGAGGTCTCCTTCACGTTGGCGCCCTTCGTCTCGAGCGAAAACGTCCAGCGACGGTTCAGGAAGTAGGAGAGAAGTGTCCCGATCACCCAGGCCGATGCCACCGCCAGTTCGTCGAGCATCCCGAGTTTCCGAAAGAGCAGCGACAGGGCAAGGGTGACAAACGTGTTGAAGCCTCCGATGAACCCGAGCTTCACCATCTGAATGAGCGCTTCAGGATGAACGAGCGTCTTGAGGTAGTTCCTCACCCGAGATCCGTCTCTCCTGGCTCTCCCGCCACCACCGGCTCGACCGGTGGTTCCCCGGCGGGAGCACTCCGGGCCGTCGCCAGGCGTCGCTGGCGGATCAGCCAGACGCCCAACCCGAGAGCGGCCAGTGTGGTCAAGAGCAGCCCGGTGCTCTCGTACCAGCGCCGCGCAAACGTCAGCTCAACCTGAGATTCGGTAGGGATCACGACCATGAAGGCAGGCGCCGACCGGTATGGCCCCTCGGCGCCGGTCACCTTCCAGTTCGGGAAGAACGACACCTTCACGAGGTGGGGGACCCCGATGGCCGTGGTTTCAAACGAGATCCGGTCGTCCTCCAGCACCACATTGCTGACCGATCCGGCGGTGGTGATGGCCGCCGTCTCCTCCAGACCGCCAAGACCTTCGCTCACTCGCGGCCAATCGGCGGGCCCGGACTCAACCATCCAATGATCGAGGGTCTCTACCTGGCTGTGCCAATCGACGGCCCCCCGGAAGAAGTCCTCGAGCTCCTCGTCCTCCCGGAAGATGAGGCCGGCCCGCTCGAGCACGCCGACCTCGTCGGACGGTTCGTACACGGCCGGGACATACTCGGCCACATCGACGAGGGAACTGTCGGGAAGCTGGAAGATGGTCCAGG
>SHLN01000302.1 GCA_004283105.1 Acidimicrobiia bacterium | reverse complement strand
AGTCCGGGGTCATCAACAAGGCGGCGCTCGTGTTCGGCCAGATGGACGAGCCGCCAGGTGTGCGCCTGCGGGTTGGGCTGTCTGCACTCACCATGGCCGAGTACTTCCGTGACGAGATGGGTCAGGACGTGCTCCTGTTTGTCGACAATGTGTTCCGCTTCACCCAGGCCGGTTCTGAGGTCTCGACGCTGCTCGGCCGGATGCCGTCTGCGGTCGGATACCAGCCGACGCTGGCAGACGAGATGGGCGCCATGCAGGAGAGGATCACGTCGGTAGGGGGCCGCTCGATCACCTCGCTGCAAGCCATCTACGTCCCGGCCGACGACATCACCGACCCGGCTCCCCACACCACGTTCGCCCACCTCGACGCCACGACGGTGTTGTCCCGTGGCATCTCGGAGCTGGGTATTTACCCGGCTGTCGATCCGCTCGACTCGACCAGCCGCATCCTCGATCCGCTCATCATCGGCGATGAGCACTATCAGACGGCCCGGGACGTGCAGCAGATCCTGCAGCGGTACAAGGACCTGCAGGACATCATCGCCATCCTCGGTATCGACGAGCTGTCTGAAGAGGACAAGCTCATCGTGGCCCGGGCCCGGCGCATCCAGAAGTTCCTTTCCCAGCCGTTCTTCGTTGCCGAGCAGTTCACCGGCTTCCCCGGAAAAACGGTGCCGCTCGAAGACACGATTCGCAGTTTCCGGATGGTCGTGGACGGCGAGGTCGACGATCTGCCGGAGCAGGCCTTCTACATGGCCGGGGGCATCGACGACGTATTTGCCCAGGCCAAGGAATTGCAGAGCGCGTAATGGCAGAGAGCTTCCGCGTCGACGTGGTCTCGCCTGAGGCGGTTGTGTGGTCCGGGGAGGCCGAGTTGGTCACCGCCCGCACTACCGAGGGCGACATCGGGATCATGGCCGGTCATGAACCGACGATGGCTGCGCTTGCGACCGGCTCGGCCGAGATCCACGCCGGCAAGGACAAGGTGACCGTAGCCGTGCACGGCGGGTTTCTCCAGATCTTCCGCAACCAGGTGACCCTGCTGTCGGATCGGGCCGAGATTGTCGAGGGCGATGCCGACGCCGCCCGAGAGCATGCTCAGGCGCTCCGCCAGGCAGAGGAGAGCGCTCTGGTGGAGGAGTCGGAGTAGCGGAAGTCAGTCGTGGCAACGACTGGACGGATCAGTCGTAGTAACGACTGGCGCTCTCCGTTTGTACCTCGGTCCAGGTGCGGGGCATCTGCAACTGGCTCTCTTCTACCCACCCGCTGCGCGGTGACCGCATGGCCGAGGCGGTCACAAAGACCACCAGCATCCAGAGGGCGCCGAGGCCAAAGGCAAGAACGTGCGTCCAAGTCATGGTCCACTTTCTGTTCGCTATCTCTCAGCGAGCTCCGCGCCCTCTCGCTGTGAATCGAGACTAAACGTTCTGTCGCTCCGGGGCGAACGATTTTCGCGTTCTTGTGAGATCGGTTGTCACCCTGCGTGCCGGCCGTTCAGGTGAGCGAGGCGTCGCTCACGAACAGGTTCCGCATGGCCGGGTCGCATCGGGTGAGGATGCCACGGAATGAGTAGGTGCTCCCGACCTCCATGTCGCCCTCGGCTCCATGGGGAAGCCGGACGATGGCATCGACCTCGCGCCCGGCGTAGATGTCGGTTCCGAGCACGGCGATGGTGAATACGGCCTTCACCCCGGGACCGTCCCCAAAGTCCCGATCGTGGTCGAATCGGCGGAGCCGTTTCAGCTCACCCGACCAGACCACCGATTTGCCCTCGTATTCGTTCTCAAAGATCTCCATCGTGTCGAAGCTGTAGTTCTCCTTGCGGAAGAGGTGCTCGGCCACGATGGCAGCCTCGCCTGCCGGCTCGGCCTCGGGCGCGGCAGGCGGTGCCGGATCTGCTCTTCCGAGCTTGGCCCACCGGTCGACCGCCGGATCGGCCGGTGCCGCCGCCGCCAGTTCATCGAAGATCTCCCGGGCGCCTGTGCGATCCCCCTGCGCGTAGCGGATTTCGCCCAGCTGTTCTTTGCGAGCGAAGTCGACAAACGGGTCGCCGCTCGGGGCGGCCTGCTCCAGGATGGCGAGGGCTTCGCCGACGTCGCCGGCCAACCTTCGCTCGGCCGCTTCCCGATTGGGACGGTCCACGGCCCGGAGTTCCTGGGCGACTGACAGGATGCGCCGCATGGTCGATATCAGCTGCCGGGGGTCCGAGTCCAGGCCCCGCTTCTCGTAGGAAATGCCGGTATCGGTTATCCGTGATCCCGGGTAGAGCTCGATGAGGCCGGTGAGGGCAACTCGACGGGACGGCGTGAGGAACGACTTGACCTGTTCGGCGTAGTTGCCCTTCACGATGATGGCCTCGTCGAAGAGCGGATCTCCCA
>SHLN01000115.1 GCA_004283105.1 Acidimicrobiia bacterium | reverse complement strand
CCCGAGAGCATCCGGGCCCTTGTTAGCCCTCGTTACTCCGGTCGTTGGGCAATCGCCGCCTGCGCTGCCGCCAACCGCGCCACCGGGACCCGGAACGGCGAGCAACTCACATAGTTGAGGCCGAGCGTGTTGCAGAAGGTGATCGATTCGGGATCGCCCCCGTGCTCTCCGCAGATGCCGACCTCGATGTCGGGTCGCTCGGCGCGGCTCGTCTCGACTGCCATCCGCATGAGCTTCCCAACGCCTCCGGTGTCGATCGTCGCAAACGGGTTCGCCGGGAGGATCTCCTCGCTCAAATAGTCGATGAGGAATCCGCTCTCTGCGTCGTCGCGACTGATCCCGAAGGTCGTCTGGGTCAGGTCGTTGGTTCCAAACGAGAGGAACTGGGCGTACTCGGCGATCTGGTCCGCCGTCAACGCCGCCCGCGGGATCTCGATCATCGTCCCGAACTTGTACGAGATCTCCAGGCCCTGCTCTTCCATGACCTCCTTGGCCTCGGCCTCGAGGACCTCCCGCTGGCGACGCAACTCGTTCACGTGGCTCGTGAGCGGAATCATTACCTCAGGGTGGACGTCGATGCCTTCGCGGGTGACCTCGCACGCCGCCTCGAAGATGGCCCGGACCTGCATGCGGGTGAGAGCCGGCATGAGAATGCCGAGGCGCACCCCCCGGGTGCCGAGCATCGGATTGGCCTCGCGGAGCGCCTCAACGCGATCGAGCATCGTCGATTCCTCGGTCACCTTGCCGAGCAATTCATCGACCTCCTTGAGGTCGGTGGCATGGCTGAGCCGGATCTTGAGATCGGCGAGATCGTGCGTCAGCTCCTCGTATCCGGGCAGGAACTCGTGGAGCGGCGGATCGATCAACCGGATGATCACCGGCAGCCCATCCATGACCCGGAAGAGCCCGGCAAAGTCCTCACGCTGGAACGGCAACAGCGCATCGACCGCTTCGCGGCGTTCTCCGGTCGACTTGGTCGTGATCATGCGCTGCACGATCGGGAGCCGCTCCTGTTCGAAGAACATGTGCTCGGTCCGGCACAGGCCGATTCCCTCGGCCCCATATTCTCTGGCCCGCTCGGCATCAACCGGGTAGTCGGCGTTCGCCCAGACGCCGAGCGTCCGGAACTCGTCCGCCCACTCGAGCAGCTTCATGAGATACGGATCGGCGATATTGGGGACGAGAGTCTCGAGTTGGCCGAGGAAGACCTCGCCGGTCGTTCCGTCGATCGACACCCAGTCGCCTTCGTGGACCTCCTGGTCGCCGATGGTCATTGTCCGGGCGGCGACATCGACCTCCAGCTCAGATGCTCCTACCACGGCCGGCTTGCCGAACTGGCGAGCGACCAGTGCGGCGTGACTCGTGCGACCGCCGGAGGATGTCAGGATCCCCTCAGCTGCCAGCATGCCGTGCACGTCGTCCGGCCTGGTCTCGGGACGCACCATGATCACGGCCCGGCCCTCGTCCTTCGCCCAGCGTTCGGCCAGATCGGCCGTAAACGCGAGCACACCAACGGCGGCGCCCGGCGATACGTTCAGCCCCTTCGCCAGCAGGTCGGCACCCTGCTTGCTCTCGGCCGAGAATTGCGGGTGAAGGAAGAAGTCGACCTGGTCGGGGGTGACCCTCATAACGGCCTCTTCCTTGCCGATCAGGCCCGAGTCGACCATCTCAACGGCGATCCGGACCGCGGCCTGGGCGGTCCGCTTCCCGTCACGGGTCTGGAGCAGCCAGAGCTTGCCGTGCTCGATGGTGAACTCCATGTCCTGCATTTCGGAGTAGTGGTTCTCCAGCTTCTCGGCGATGGTCTTGAACTCGTCGTAGAGCGTGGGCATCTCTGCCTTGAGGGTGCTGATCGGCTCGGTCGGCCGGTTGCCGGCAACGACGTCCTCTCCCTGGGCGTTGATGAGGAAGTCGCCCTCGAGGGTGTTCTCACCGGTCGTGGCGTTGCGGGACATGGCCACTCCGGTGGCCGAATCCTCGCCCATGTTGCCGAACACCATGGTCTGGACGTTGACGCCGGTTCCGAGATCGTGGGCGATGTGGGCGGCGTTGCGATAGTCGCGAGCTCGCTTGCCGTTCCACGACTTGAAGACGGCCTCGGTGGCCATGCGTAGCTGCTCATACGGGTCGGCCGGGAAGTCGATGTTGGCGTAGCGACGCACGATCTCCTTGAACTTTTCGACGATCTCCTGGAGGTCCTCGACGGTCAGTTCCGTATCGGTGGCCACGCCACGCTGTTCGCGATAGTTCGCCAGAACCTCTTCGAACGGCTCGTCCCGGATTCCGAGAACGACCGAGCCGAACATCTGAATGAGCCGGCGGAACGAGTCGTAGACGAAGTGGGGGTCGCCCGATTGCTCGATGATCGCGTCGATGACCTGGGCATTCAGGCCGATGTTGAGCACCGTGTCCATCATGCCGGGCATCGAGAATTTGGCACCCGAACGGCAGGAGACGAGCAGGGGGTTCTCGACCGATCCGAACGTCTTGCCCGTTTTGGCCTCGATCGACTTGAGGGCCAGAAGAACCTGGTCCCACATATCGCCGGGGAATTCCTCGCCGGCTTCCAGGTAGGCGTTGCAGGCCTCGGTCGTCACGGTGAAGCCGGGTGGCACCGGTACCCCGATCCGGGTCATCTCTCCGAGATTGGCGCCCTTGCCCCCGAGGAGGGCTCGCACCCCTTCCCAATCACCGCCGACATAGCTCTCCGCCGCTTCGATCTCGTCGAAGGCATATACCCACTTCTTACTCATGACGCGTCCTTATTGGTCCGTGGAAATCACTGCCGCCATTCTTGTCCGCACCCGGCCACTTACCTAGGGCATTGGGTCACACGTGTGCAGCAATGGTCCTCAGTCTGGGTTCTGGTCTTCTGGTTGCTGGTTGCTGGTTGCTGGTTGCTGGTTGCTAGTTGCTAGTTGCTGGACCCTCGTCCCTCGTCCCTCGTCGCGTGTCCTGCTCATAGCTCACAGCTCATGGCTCACAGCTCATAGCTCATAGCTCATAGCTCATAGCTCAAAGCTCATTCCCTCCTCCCAGTGCTCCCACCCCTCGCGCAACGCGATGATGGCGACTCCGAGGGCTGCCACCGGGTCCGCCCACCACCACTCGAGGGTGGCGTTGAGGACGAGCGAGAGGAGGACCGAGGTGGCGAGTGCGGCATCGAGGTAGGTGATGTGGGCTTCGGCCTGGAGCGGTTCGCTGCCGAGTTGTTTGCCGGTGCGCTGTTTGAGGATTGCCAGCGACAGCATGACAAGCGCTGTGAGTGCCAGGTAGATGATGCCGAGTGGCGACTCGTCCGGCGCGGCCCCATCGATGAGCCGGATGGTCGCACCGATGGCGAGCACGATCCCCAGCACGACGAAGGCGACGGCGATGAGTCTCAACGACCGGCGCGTCCGGTCGTTCTCCTCCATCACGAGAAGGTCCCGGCTGTGCCACACGACGACGAGAGAGGCGAATACCTCGACCACCGAGTCGGTTCCAAACGCAATGAGAGCGATCGAACCGGCTGCCACTCCGAGGCCGATCGTGATGAACACCTCAAAGACATTCCAGATGATCGTCGCCCAGACCAGTTGCAGGCCGCGGCGGCGAAGACGATCGGATGTGGAGCCGACTGGCGGCCCGCTCAAGCCCCGGGCTCGGTTGGATCGTCGGGCGCAGCCGGTTCGGCCGGAGCCCTCTGTTCGTCGGCGACCTCGGCAACCGCGTCGGCTTCCGAGCTCTTGCCGAGAACCCTCTCGGTGAGCTGGTCGAAACGGGCGTCCTCGGCTGCCTGATCCTCGAGGATCATGTCGATCCGTTCCTCGGGCGTCGCGGCCAGCTCTCGTTCCTTGCGGGCGAGCTCATCGTCGAGCGCCTGCCCCACATTGGTGAGGCCTTGCTTGACATCGGTAGCCTCGCTCTTGAAGATCGCAACAAATCGTTTCCACCAGGACATGGCTCCACAATACCCCTTGGTGAGGGAGTGGAGGGCCGATCGCCAGGATGCCGCTATCCTTACCGCCGTCGGAGGCATTGCCCCGTCATCGTCCGTTTGTCCCCTGTCTGCCATACCGGCGCCGTGGGGTGGTCGCACGAGGTGGGTGAGGCACGGTCCGACATGACGACAAGGAGATGTCGCGGCGAGGGTCGCGACGGGTGAAAACACATGGCAACTTCAGACGACGTATTCAGGGCTCAGGGCGAAGTAGTCGCCACGCTCCGCAACGCCAGCTTCCGCGTTCGGCTCGATTCGGGGCACGAGGTCATGGCGAGGGCGGCAGGAAAGATGCGGCGCGGGCGCCTCATCAAGATCCTTCCCGGCGATCGGGTTGAGCTAGAGGTCTCGACGTATGATCCGACCAAGGGTCGGATCGTATGGCGATACCGGTAGACCGAATCCAGCGTTAGTGGCAGAGAGCTCCGGTCCCGCATCGACCGATTGGTCTCACGACGACGACCCCAACCGCCGGGCCCTCGCCTCGGTCGATGCCGTGCACGATTCGGACCCCACCATTCTCAATGAACCAGTGGCCCGCCTGCGCCGATTCATTCGGTTCCGCCGTCCCCTCTATTACACGGTCCTCGCCCCGTTCAGCCGCCTGAGCCGCATATCCCCGCTAATGGTCCTGGCGACCGCTGTCGGCGCGCTCGTTGGGGCAATCATCGCCTTCGTTTCCGGGGCGCCGGCCCTCCTCGTCGGGGTGCTTCTGTATTGGGCCATCGGGGGGCTCTCGTACCACGCCCTCTCGGTGAGGCTGGCCTCGCTCATGTATGACGCGGCCCGGTCGGTCGATATCAAGTCCGGTGATGTGCTCGAAGCGTGGAAAGCGGAATAGCTCGCTTCTCGCCTCTCGCTGCTCGCTCCTCGCATTGCGTCATCGCCGACAGGTTCCGGGCGGGTAGCGGGTTACGGGTATCAGGTAAGGGGGTCTACCTGGTGGGCATCTCGTCGACCGTTTGTGCTTCTTGCATGTGCTCACGGCGATGAGTGGAAAACCAGCCGGCGTAGCGCTCGGAAAGCCAGACGGAGGTGACACCGTGCAGGACGACGCTGGCGAGCACCGTCCAGATCACTACGTCGAAGAGCTCGGCGCTCACCGGGAGCGCAGCCTCCTCGAGAATGAACAGCCCGAACAGGATGGAGGCGAGCCCGCGCGGCCCGAACCAACCGAGGTAGGCAACGGACGGGGCCTTGAGGCGGGTTCCGGCGAGGCTGATCGCCACCGAAGTAATTCTCACAACGCTCAAACTGAGCAAGGCATACAGGCCGATCTGCCACGAGAGGGCGTCGAGGGCCGGTCCGGCCAGGGCCGCCCCGAAGAAGAGGAACGTCAGAAGCGCCAGCAGCTCGCCTTGATCCTCTGCGAAGTCGTAAACGCCCCTGCAATAGTCGCGGGCGGCCGCCCCGAAGGCGAGGCCGGCTACGAACGCCGCCACGAACCCGTTGCCGTCCACTGATTCGGCAGCGGCGAAGGCTCCCACTCCGATGGCGAGAGTGGCGAGCTGCCGGAACGCTCCGTCCATCCAGTTGCGTCCGGCAAACTCCCGAATGAGTCGGCCTCCCACGTAGCCCCCGACAGCCCCGACG
The DNA here is from genome assembly GCA_004283105.1 of Acidimicrobiia bacterium. Taxonomy (GTDB): domain Bacteria; phylum Actinomycetota; class Acidimicrobiia; order Spongiisociales; family SHLN01; genus SHLN01. The sequence goes on along the minus strand of SHLN01000115.1, from coordinate 2,681 downwards.
AGGAGACCGAACCCAACCTGTTCTGCCACGAACTCCGCCCAGAATTCCGGGGTCTCCAGATCGATTCCGACCGCGGCCAGCGCCAGGAATAGCGTGATCACGGGGAGCATGAGACCGTCATTGAGCCCGCTTTCCACGTTGAGGGCCTGGCGGACCCGAATCGGCACGCGTGGATTTGCAACCACGGCCCGGCCGAGTGCCGCATCCGTTGGAGCCAGGATGGCGGCGAGGAGAGCTGCTTCCCAGAGGCCGATGTCGGGAAACACGACGAGCGCCACGGCGGTCCCGGCCATAACGGTCAGCGGCAAGCCGATACCGAGCAGTCGGGCCGGCAGCTCCAGTTGGCGGCGCAAGCGCCCGAGGTCGATCCGGATGGCGTCGGTGAACAGGAGGAGCACGAGTGTGGCTTCGGCGAGGGTCCGGACCGCCCCTTCCTCCATCCCGATCTCCACAAGATCGAACCCGCCGCTCCCGACGATGAGGCCGAAGCCGACGAACACCATCGGGCCGGTGATCGGAGTTGATTCCAGACGACGCGAGACAAGTGCGTAGGCAAGCACGAAGCCGGAGAGGAGCGCGACATCCGGAAACGCCATTGTGCTACCCGATCTCGTGCTCTTCGGATCGCCGTATTGGGAGCATGTCAGCGACCCTAGGCGATGGCGGAGGGGGTGGCCATAGTTGATAGCCTCGCGGCATGATTACCGACATCGCAGAGACGATTGCCGACCAGTTTTCCACCACTCGTACCCAATTGGAGGAGCTCGTCAAGATCCCCTCTGTCAGCGCTTCGGGCTTCGATCCGGTGGAGGTGAGGCGCTCGGCGGAAGCCACAGCCGGCCTGCTCGAGAGCATTGGCATGCAGCACGTGCGGCTGCTCGAGCATGGTGATGCCCATCCGGCGGTCTTTGGTGAGCTCCCGGCTCCGGCCGGCGCTCCCACCGTCCTGTTGTATGCCCATCACGATGTGCAGCCGCCCGGAGGCGGATGGTCGACGGACCCGTTCGAGCCGATTGACCGAGCGGGCAGGTTGTTCGGACGGGGGACCAGTGACGACAAGTGCGGCGTTGTCTTGCATGCCGCCGCCCTTCGGGCGCTGGAGGGATCTGTCCCGGTCGGCATCAAAGTGTTCGTCGAGGGGGAAGAAGAAATCGGGTCGCCGCATCTCACCGACTTCCTCGCCACTCATGGTGACACCCTCTCATCGGATGTCATCGTCATAGCCGACTCGTCGAATTGGCGGACCCGCGTTCCCTCCTTCACGACCTCGTTGCGGGGGCTGGTGGATTGCGAGGTGGAGGTGCGGACGAAGCGCCACGCCGTGCACAGCGGCATGTACGGGGGAGTGTTTCCCGATGCCTTGACGGCCCTGTCCCGGCTGCTCGCCACCTTGCACGACGAGGCAGGCCGGGTGGCTATCGCCCGGCTCGTAGCCGAAGACGCCGACCCCCTCGATCTGACCGAGGACGAACTCCGGACCCAGGTGGCCGCTCACGACACGCTCGAGCTCATCGGTTCGGGCTCCCTTACCTCCCGGCTCTGGCGTCAACCGGCGCTGTCGGTGCTGGCGATCGACGCACCCCGGGTGAACGAGGCCATCAATGCCCTCGTGCCGGTCGCCACCGCCAAAGTGAGTCTCCGGCTGCCACCAGGACAAGATCCCGATCACGCCATGGCGGCCCTCCGCGACCATCTCGTGTCGCGTGCCCCGTGGGGAGCCCAGGTCACCGTCACGCCCGGCAGCTCCGGGCAAGCGTTCTCGCTCGAGACCGGCGGACCCGGCTACGCCGCGTTCGCCCGCGGGTTCCGGGAAGCCTGGGAGGAGGAACCGGTTGAGATAGGCCAGGGCGGTTCGATTCCGTTTGTGGCTGCCTTCTCCGATGCGTTCCCGGCGGCCGAGATCCTGCTGACCGGGGTCGGGGACGAGCAGTCCCGGGCGCACGGGCCCGACGAGAGCGTCGATCTGGACGAGCTTCGACGCGGATGTCTCGCTGAGGCCATCGCTCTCGTGCAACTCGGCGATGGCTGACGAGGAGGCGCCGGCCGAAGCCGACGCGCCCCCCGCTCCCCGGTTTTCCGGATGGAAACGAGGTCTCGGCATCGCGGCGTCGCTGGCGATCGCCGTGGGACTGCTGGTCGGGGTCCTGCCCGCCATCGCGAACATCGGCGAGGTCTGGGACGCCATTCAAACGCTTACCTGGCTCGAGTCGGGCAGCCTGCTTCTGCTGGCGGCGTGGAACATAGCGACGTATCAGCTCGTCATCATGTCGGCATTGCCGGGCCTGACCATCGGCCGGGCATTCGTGGTCGGGCAGATATCCACCGCCGTCACCAACACGCTCCCGGCCGGCAGCGCCGTCGGGGTCGGCATCACCTACGCCATGTTCTCGAGTTTTGGCTTCGACGCCGGGTCAATCGCCATTGCGTCGGTGGTGACCGGGCTGTGGAACACGTTCGTCAAGCTCGGCCTGCCGATTGTGGCCCTGGCAATTCTGAGCTTCCAGGGCCAGGGCAATGCTGCGCTGCAATCGGCCGCGGTGACCGGTCTGATCATCCTCGTGGTGGCCATCGGGGTGCTGGCGCTCACCCTGGCCCGGGAGTCCTTTGCCCGCGCGACCGGGGTGCGGATCGGGCGGGTGGCCACTTCGGTGGGACGGCGGTTTCGGCGCGGGCCATTTGAG
>SHLN01000114.1 GCA_004283105.1 Acidimicrobiia bacterium | reverse complement strand
ACCACGCTCATCGTCCCGATCCCGAGTCCGCGGTAGAGCAGGACCAGGCCGGCAGAGCCGGCCACTCCGGCGCCGGCCGCCCACCCGATGTCTTCCCGGATGAGCTCCCCACCCGCGGCGGCGAGGACCACCAGAACGATGGTCAACCCGGCCAGTTGTGACAGGACCACGACGGCAAGGACGCGCTCGGATTGGCGGGTCGCCACGCCGCCGAGAAAATCAGCGGCGCCGAACGTCACAGCAGACAACAGGGCGAGGAGAGGACTCATGGGGTCGATGACCCTACCGGCTCAGGGACTCCCGGTGGGCGGCGACCCTGGCGGCCAACTCGGGGAACGCAGGATCGATGGCGTAGCGGTAGTCGTCCCAATACCCGTCTACCTCCGGTCGGAATCGCCTGGCCGGCGCCATGGTGTCCGAGAGCGCCACCTGTTTCATCTCGGCCTCTAGCGCGGTGGCGCGCTCGACCGCCTCGCCCGGAGGAACTGCCGGCAGTACCCGGACGCTGACTCGTTGACCGAAGCGAACCAGCGGCGAGTACGGGTACTCCCACACCCGGTGACTGCCGGTGATTACGACGGGCAACACCCGGGCATCAAGGCGTTCGGCCAGGTGGAAGGCTCCCCGCGAGAAGGCCGCCTCGACACCGAGGATCGATCCCTGCGGGAACACCACGAGGGCTTCATTCTGCTCGAGGACCCTTGCGCCGGCCCGGAGAAGGTGCCGATAGGCGGCCGGACCCGCCGACGGGTCTATGAGGACCTGGTCCGTAGCTTTGAGATAGCGTCCGAGCGTCGGCCACTCGAACAGCTCGTCCCGCGCTACAAACCGGGCGTCCATGCCCAAACGGAGCACGGCCAGGCCATCGGCGAACCCCTCGTGGAGCGGGAGCACGATGAGGCGACGATCCCTCACAACGTGTTCGAGACCGGCAACGTCCCACTCGATCCCGAGAAACTCCGATACCCGGCCCGCCCATCGCCGCTCGAGATCATGCAGCGTCGGTGGGTCCCCGGCTGTTCCCGCCCGGCACACGCGTCGCGCCGACGGGCCGAGAAACCACCCGGCGCCGGCTGCGAGACGAGCCGCCTCCCGGGGCGTCCCGGCTGCCAGGCGGCCGCCGAGGAGTCGAATCATCCGTCCAGAATCCGGCTGGGGTTGCGTGGCGGTCACACCGATTGAACCGTCTGCCGGCCCGGAACGTTCCCGGTGTCCGGGTCAGGCTCCCGCGGCCCGCGTGTGGGTCGGGAGCTCGATGCGCACGGTCGTGCCCTCACCGGGCTCGGAGCGGAGGGCCATCGATCCACCGTGCGCCACGACCAGGTCCCGGCTGATCGTCAGGCCGAGACCGGATCCGCGCGAGGTTGATCCCTTGTGAAACCGATCGAAGACGTGTTCGAGCTCGTCCTGTCCGATCCCGGTGCCGGTGTCCGTGACCTCAACGACGGCACCGGTCGGGCCGTGACCGACCCGGAACACCAGCTCGCCGCCGTCGGGCATCGCCCGCAGCGCGTTCACCACCAGGTTGGTCAGCACCTCCCGGATACGGACGGGATCGACCACCAGCTCCGGGAGGTCGCCGGTCGAGCGAACGGCAACCGAAACCGCCGCCTCGGATGCTCGTCGGCGGTATCCGTCGGCCACATCCTCGACCAGCGCGGTCAGATCGGTCGGCTCCCGATGAAGCTCGAGACGGCCGGCGTCGATGAGGCTGAGCGTTCGCAGATCTTCCAGCAGCCGTTCCATCACTGTCACCTCATTCATCAGCAACCTGAGGTGCTCCTCATCGATCTCATGGACGCCATCGAGCATCGCTTCGATCTCACCTCGCACCACGGTGAGCGGCGTGCGGAGCTCGTGACCGAGGTCGGCCAGGAGCCGTCGGCGCTGCTCATCGGCCGTTTCGAGCCGTTGTGCCATGTCGTTGAAGGACGCCACCACCGACCGGATGGCCGCGGAGCCGCTCGGATCGACCCGGACCGAGTAGTCCCCGTCGGCGAGGGCGCCGGCCGCTTCGATGAGCCGCCGTACCGGCCGCCACGAGCGGAAGAACGATCGACCGACGATCCCCGCCAGCATGAGCAGGGCGAACGGCGTGGCCAGGATGATCAGGGCAGCCGTCAGGCCCCCGACCTCGTTTACGACGGTCACGATCAAGACCACCACACCGATGAGAACGGCGAGGACAAAGGCGAGGAACAGTACGGCTCGGAGCAGCATGCGCCGGCCGAACCCCTGCCACGCCTCGGTGCCCGGCCGGGGCCAATCACCCTCGTAGGACCACTCACCGGGCCCGTTCCAGGATCCGTGTCGCCTAGGCATCAGAGAACTTGTACCCAACGCCGTACACCGTCAGCAGGAGTTGCGGACGACGGGGATCGGCCTCGATCTTGCGGCGCAGGTTCTTGATATGGGCGTCCACCGAACGCTCATAGGACTCGAAGGAAACGCCGTGCAACGCGTCCAGGAGCTGGGCCCGGGTGTAGATCCGGCCCGGATGGCGGGCCAGCGTCACGAGCAGCTCGAATTCGGTGGCCGTCAGGTCGGCCTCCGCGTCACCAACGGTGACCCGCATCTTGGGAAGGTCGATGGTCACTGCCCCGGCCCGAATCAGCTCGCCCCCGCCGAGGGTGGCGTCGGCCCGCCGGAGGACGGCCCGGATACGAGCGACCAGTTCCTTGGGACTGAACGGTTTGACGATGTAGTCGTCGGCACCCAGCTCGAGTCCGACGATGCGGTCCGACTCCTCGCTGCGGGCCGTGAGCATGATGATGGGCACCGACGAGCTTTGCCGGAGGCGACGGGTAACGTCGAGGCCGTCCATCTCCGGCAGTCCGAGATCGAGGACGACCATGTCGGGTTTCTCCGATCTCGCCAGCGACAGCGCCGATGCTCCGTCGCTCGCCTCAATCACGGCGAAGCCCGCCTGATGCAGATAATCACGCACCAGACGGGCGATCTTCAGTTCGTCTTCGACGACCAGGATCTTCTTCACCGGGTCATTCTTGCTCGGAGCCGTTGATGTCGGCGACCCAGCCGTCGACTTCTTCCCTCGCATGGGCCATGCGATGCCACTCCTCGAAGCGATCCTCGCGGGGAACTGACGGCTGCTCAGGGCGCCGGCGGCTCGGCCGTGACCGCCCGACCCACCGTGTCTCGTCCCAGTCCCAGGAGGGCCGCCGGCCTGTCATCCGGCGCCCGATGAAGCCGACCATCATCAACACAAAGGCGAGCTTGAGAACGAGCAGCGGCAGCAGGAACAGAGCACCTACCCAGGCCACGCTCGTACCCAGCACCGAGGCCAAACCGATCATCGCCAGGACGAGTACGGCAATTACAAACACAAAGAACATCGTTCTCCTCTCTTGGTGACATCAAGATCGCAAGCAATTGTGGAGAACTCGTGAACGAGGATGGGATGTCTCGGTTCGCTGTTCGCTGCTCGTCGCCAACCGGCCACCGGCCACCGGCTACCGGCCAGGATTCTTCCTTCCGCTCAAAGCCCCCTTTTTGTCCCCTCCCGTTTCGGGAGGGGTACGGAGAGGGTGTTTCTCACCAACTGCGCGGCGACGACAAGCTCCCACCAGAGCCGTGCAACGAGGCAAGCGACGGTCCACCAACGCCATCCCACGACTTTGGCAAGGGCACCTGACTCTCAGTCAAAGGTGATCGCAAATCGCGGCCACCTTCACCCGGACATTCCGGGGCCTATCAGTCATCGGTGCGGGGGCGTGGCGGTCGCTCCGGTTGTTTCGTTGCAGTTGTCGAAAGCGAGTTCCCGTCGCCATTCTCTTGTTGGGAACGACCCTCCCCGAAGCAACCCGAAGGGTTGCCCCCCTCCCACTCCGCTTCGCTACGCGGGAGGGGAAGAAGTCAGGCGAAGGTGACCTCGATCAGGGGGCTATCGGCGACCCAGGTTTCGATGCGATCGGCGTAGCCGAGCCGATCGAGTAGCAGCTCGAACACCGCCCGCTTCTCGGCGGGCACTGTGATCGCCGTTCCGATTGCGGAGAGATCGGCCTGCACCGACTCCTTGAGATGAAACGTGAACTCTGGGGTGGCCAGGAGATTGGCGTACCAACTCCGCCGGCCGGGCATGCCGGTGATGAAGATGTGGCCGTCCACGTTGTGGAACCAGATCTCAAGCCGCCGGGGCTCACCGCTCTTTCGACCGGTGGTCGTGATATCGATGGTGCGGTCGCTTTCCAGAGCTGCAGTGATCTCAGGTGTCATGGCAGAACGAACGCCTCAGCTCGCATGGGCATTCCTCTCCGACAGCAAACAGCCTGCTTTCATGGGTTCGTGGTCGACATTCGAACCAAGCGGGCCTGGGACCGCCACGAAGCCTCCGACGGGGCCCGGTTTCTCGTCGACGGGCGGTGGCCGCCCGGCGTGCGCCCCGATTCGCTGCGGATCGTGCTGTGGGTTCGCGACGCCGCCCCGGGGGGAAAGCTCATGAAGTGGTTCCGGCGTCATCCCGATGAGTGGCCGGAGTTCAAGCGGCGCTACTTCGACGAACTGGACGCCGATCCGGTCGGGTGGGAGCCGATCGCCCGCCAGGCGCGACTCGGGCCCGTCACGCTCCTCTACGCGATGAGAGATCGCCGGCACAACAACGCCGCGGCGTTGGCCGAATACCTGACCGATCGGATCAGTGCCGGCTGAGGTAGTCCCGAATCATCGAGATGACGGTGGCAACGGCACCCGGGTTGTAACCCTCGGGGATGATCATGTCGGCATGGCGTTTCGATGGCTCCACGAACTGGAGATGCATCGGGCGAACGGTGGCCAGGTACTGCTCGATGACGGACTCCGGCGACCGGCCCCGCTCCTTGATATCGCGCTGGATCCGGCGAACGAAACGGAGGTCGGCGTCGGTGTCGACGAAGATCTTCAGGTCCATGAGCTCGCGCAACTCCGGCTCGGCCAGCACGAGGATGCCCTCGACAACGATGACCGGAGCAGGTTCGACCGGGACGGTTTGCTCGGTCCGTAGATGGGTGCCGTAGTCGTAGATCGGCTTCGCGACCGCCTCCCCCGCCCTGAGCCGGCGGAGATGATCGATCATGAGATCTGTTTCGAAGGCATCCGGATGATCGAAGTTCTGGGCGGCTCGCTCGTCGAAGGGGAGCGGCCGCAGGTCCTGGTAGTAGGCATCGTGCTCCAGGAAGGCCACCCGCTCGCCGGCGAGGGCGTGGACGATCGCCTCGGCCACCGTCGTCTTCCCGCTGCCGGTGCCGCCCGCCAATCCGATTACGAGCCGGGTGTCGCGCCCCGGAGAGGGCCAATCCTTGTGCAGCGTTTGATCCATTGCTCACAGGTTACGGGATCGGGCCGGGCCCGTCTTAGCCTCACCTCTTGACCGGACGATCGGATGGGACCCATGGGTTTGGCTGAGACAGCATTCCGCCTCTCTATCAAAGGCCACGTCTTGGCCTACAGAGCCACCGGTGGTCGGTTCGTGGGGAAACGACTTCTCCTTCTGACCACAACCGGACGCAAGAGCGGTAAGCGTCGAGTGGTTCCGCTCATGCGGATCGAGGATGGCGACGACTTCGTGGTGGCCGGATCGATGGGTGGTGCGCCCAGTCATCCCGGCTGGTATTACAACCTCGTGGACAATCCGCAGGTGACCATCCAGGTCGGCCGGACGGTGGAAGACAGAATCGCCCGGGTCGCCGAGGGCAGCGATCGTGAGCGCCTGTGGAGCAAGATCATCAGCGCCGAGCAACGCTTTGCCGACTACGAGTCGAAGACCGACCGGGTCATTCCCGTCGTCATGCTCCAACCGATCGAGCCAGCAGACGACCCCGTTGCCAAGGGTTCGGACGCGAATATGATGATTGAACCGATGGAACAACAACCAACCACACGCGTCGAAAAGCCCTGGGGCTGGGAGCTCTGGTGGACGGTGACCGACCGCTACGTCGGCAAGGTCATCTTCATCAATGCCGGCCAGCGCCTGTCACTCCAGTATCACAACGAGAAGGACGAGTCGGTGTTCGTCATCGACGGAGAGATGATCCTCCACCTCGAGAACGCCGTCGGTGAACTCGAGCCGATCACACTGGGTCCGGGCCAGTTCCGGCGCGTGGAGGTTGGCAAGCGGCACCGGTTCGAGGCCGTCACCGATACGAGGATCATCGAGGTCTCAACACCCGAACTCGACGATGTCGTCCGGCTCGAGGATGACTTCGGCCGCGAAGGCACGTCCCAGCCCTAGCCCGGCCTACCTTCCGAGCGCCTCCCCGACTGCGACGACCGCTCGATCAACATCTCCGTCGGCGGGAAAGAGCAGGCTGCGGCCGGCCAGGATCCCGCGTACCTGCGGCAAGGCGAGGGCTTCGACCCAGCGAGCAACCGCTTCGTCCCGGTCGACCCCGGGATCTCCTCCGCCGATGAGCACCGGCATCGAGGTTGCCCCGACCACCGGCGCCATGTCGCGCACCATCGGAATCTTCAGCCAGGTGTGATCGGATACGGCCCCGAGCCCGCCGGCAACCGAGATCGCCCGGATGAGCCCGTCCGGGTCGTTGGCCACTCGCGCCCGTCCCGCGTCGCGGAACACCGGAAGCGGCTCGACGAGGGCAGCCATCTGAGACCGTCCCAGCGCCGTGATCGCGCCTGCGCATGACACAAGCGCCTCGTTCGTGCCGGCGTCCTTCCAATCCAGCCGCAACGTCATCTTGCCCCCGTCCAGATTGGCGGTGGCGATCGCCGAGGGGTCGTAGCCGGTGAACCGGTCGTCGACCTCCCAGGTCGATCCGGCCAGACCGCTCCGGTTCATCGATCCGACTACGAGCTTGTCGTCGAGGGCACCGAGCAGGAGCAGATCTCCGACGATGTCCGGAGTGGCAATGAGGCCATCGACATCCGGGTTGGCGAGTACGGAGGTCAGCCGATCAAGCAGCCGTTTCCGATCCCCGAGGGCGACCGGGTAGGCGCCGATCTGCAGGTTGGCGCGAGCCGCGTCGTCGGCGGTGATGAGGAAGAGAGGCCGGCCGTCATCGAACTCGCTCCGTCGCTTGCGGCTGCGGGCGAGCTCGGCAATGATCTCCGGGCGACGGGCCCGGGTTTCAACGATGTCGGCGAACTGCTGATCGGAGACCATGCCCCATCCTTCCGTTCCGACTCGATTCTGGCAGGTTTTCGCGCACCACGCTCCGCGGTGGAGGCGGCCACACGAAAGGTATGGAACCTGGTGCCGATATGCACCGTCATAGGACCATCGCCCCGTATGCTCGGAGGCGGTCGCATAGGAGGGCTCATGAAGCGAATCATTCCCGTCGTCATTGCGCTGGCACTCGTTGCCGCAGCCTGCGGAGGCGACGACTCGGCGGACACGACCGTCACCACACTCCCGGCCACCACTACCACGGTCGCGCCCGCCACAACGACGACAACGGCCGCTCCGACCACGACCACCTCGTCGACCACCACCCTGCCCGTCAACCCGAATATCAGTGCCAACGACACGGTCAGCACCGCCGGTCTGGGGCCGATTCGCATCGGGATGAATCCCCAGGAAGCGAACATCGCCGCCGGCTATGGCCTGGAGCTCGATTTCATCGACGACTCGTGTTATTACCTGAGCCCCGAGCCGGTGCTCAGCAACGTCGGCTTCATGGTTGCCGAGGGCACCATCGCCCGTGTTGACATCTTCCCCGGGAGCAACATCACCACCCGGTCCGGCGCCCGGATCGGGATGACCAAGGCGCAGATCATCGGGCTCTTCGGAGCCAAGATCCAGACCTCTGCGCATCCATACGTCACCGGCGGTGAGTACCTAACGTTCGTGCCGGTCGATGACGCCGACAAGAACTTCCGGGTCATCTTCGAGACCGACGAGAACGGGATCGTCACGTCCTACCGGGCAGGCCGTCTTCCCGAGGTCGGCTGGATCGAGGGCTGTCTGTAGGGGCGACGGCTGCCCTTCGGGCTCAACGGTCAACGGTCACGACCGGCGCTACGACGGACAGCCCACCGCGCACCGCGTCGAGGACTGTGACAAACGGCGCTCGCTGAGGTACAAACGACCCTCCCAGGTATTGGCGAATGGGAGTGATATGGTGCTGTAGGCCCATTCGGGAGAGGGATGGGCTCGATAAGTCAACGATGGCGGTGCCGGTACCCGACATCGTTGGCGGAGGGGTAGGACCAGGTGCCGGAAGACGCGAACCCGGAGCAACGATCGAGACCACCAACCATCCGCGATGTCGCGGAACGGGCCGGCGTCTCGAAATCGCTCGTCTCACTTGTTCTGCGCTCCTCACCCA
>SHLN01000113.1 GCA_004283105.1 Acidimicrobiia bacterium | reverse complement strand
GTACCGCAAAGTCCTCGATGGTGTAGATCTCACCGACTTCCTCGGCTACGAGTTCGAGGACTCCGTGAGCCGCATTGTCGCGCTGCTGCGCGACGGCGAGTCAGTCGAGTCCCTGTCGGAGGGCGAGGAAGGCGAGGTCTTCCTCGACCGGACGCCGTTCTATGCCGAGGCAGGGGGACAGGTCGGCGACTCGGGAACCGTCTGGACAGAGACCGGTTCGGCCGTGGTGACCGATACCCAGTTCGCCATTCAAGGGATCAACAGCCATCGGGTAAAGGTGGCCAAAGGGACGATTCGGCTCGATCAAGAGGCGAACGCCGAGATCGACCGGACGAGGCGCGAACGGATTCGCAAGAGCCATACCGGTACCCACATTCTGCACTCAGCGCTCCGGTCGGTCCTGGGCGACCACGCCCGGCAGGCCGGGTCGCTCGTCGAGGCCGGCCGCCTGCGCTTCGACTTCTCCCACCATGCTGCCCTCGACCCGGATGAACTCGGGGCCGTCGAGGCACTCGCCAACGACCATGTCATCGAGAACGCGAGAGTCACGTCGTTCGAGACCTCCAAGCAGGAGGCCGAAGCCATGGGCGCCATCGCGTTCTTTGGTGACAAGTACGGCGAAACCGTTCGAGTGGTTGAAGCCGGCAGCTTCTCGCGTGAGCTGTGTGGGGGGACCCACACCTCGACCACCGGGCAGGTCGGTCCGCTCATCGTGACCTCGGAGGGTTCGATCGGTTCGAACATGCGCCGCGTCGAAGCCCTGACCGGCTCAGCCGCCTACGAGCACATTGTCGGTCTTCGCACAGAGTTGGAAGGCGTCGCCTCAGCGCTGCAAACCGGCCCCGGCAACGTCGGTCCGGCCCTCACTGCCCTTCTGAAGCGGTCCAAGGACCAGGAAGAGCGCCTCGGCGCGTTCGAAGACCGCTATCGGGCGGAGACGGCCGGCAGCCTGACGTCTGATCCGGAGCGGGTCGGGAGCAGTGCCATCGTCGTAGCGGCGGTGCCGGGCGCCTCGAGTGAGGATCTGCGCCTGCTCGCCTTCCAGGCCAGGGACAAGGTCAAGTCCGGGATCGTCGTGCTCGGCACCGAACGGGGCGGGAAGGCTCAACTCGTCGCCGTTGTCTCGTCGGATCTCGTCGGCCGGGGCGTCTCGGCCCGATCAGTAATTGCCGGTCCGGCCGGTGTCGTTGGTGGTGGCGGCGGGGGCGACGACGAAGTAGCCCAGGCCGGTGGCCCGAACGGCGAGAACCTGTCCGAGGCGCTTGCCGCGGCCGGCGACGAACTCCGCACGCTCCTTACCGACCTCTGAGTGGGACGTCTGCTCGGCCTCGACTACGGGACCCGGCGGGTCGGCGTCGCCATCTGCGACTCGTCGCGGCTCATCGCTTCGCCGTATGCGGTGCTCGAAGCAAGTGACGTTCTGGCGGGTCTCGACGAGATTCTCTCCGCTGAAGACATCGAGGGCATTGTCGTCGGCTTGCCGGTCTCGCTGTCCGGGCAGGAAGGTCAGGTCGCCCGGGCGGCTCGATCGTTCGCCGAGACGGTGGGCTCGCACACCGGGCTTCCGGTTGAGCTGGTCGACGAACGCTTCACGACCAAGGTGGCCGAGGACGTCCTTATCCAGGGCGGGGTGAGAAGATCCAAGCGGCGCGATATCCGCGACAAAATGGCGGCGACAGTTATGTTGCAGGGACACCTAGATTCCTTGCGATGACCTCACAAATGACCGTTGTTCCCCAATACGACCCGATCCCGCCGCGCCGCCCCTTCTGGGTGGGGCCGCTGGTCGCTGTCGTCGTGCTAGCCGCCGGGGCATTTGCCACGGTGCAGATGGGAACGTGGGCGGGAGAGGCCGTTCGGCCCGAGGCCTCGTCGACCCTGGTGGCGGGCCTGGACGTGGACCTGGAGATCCCGAGCGGATCGACGGCACGCAACATCGGGGCCCTCCTCGAGGAGGCCGGCGTCATCTCCTCCTCCGTGGAGTTCGTCGACGAGGTGGCGGTGCGGGATCTCACCTCGGCGCTGAAGGCCGGTCAGTACAGCCTGACGACCGGCATGGGCATCGATGCCGTGCTCGACGAACTGGTGCGGGGCCCGGTGGGTGGCGAGACGTTCCGGCTCACCCTCATCGAAGGCCTCTGGATCGACGAGGTGATCACCTCGCTGGCCCGTCAGACCGAGTTCACCGAGGAGGAGCTGACCGAACCATTGCTGACGGGGCGCGTCAGCTCCAGCCTGATGCCGGAGTCATTGAGCGGCGAGCGGCTGTCTCATTGGGAGGGCCTCCTGTTCCCCGACACGTATGAGTTCTTCTCCGACGTGTCGGCCGATGCCGTTGTCGGAACACTCGTCTCGACAATGGAAACCCGGGTTGCATCCGTCGATTGGTCACGCCTCGAATCCCTCGGCTTCTTCGATGATCCTGAGACGCCCTCCAACGAAGCCATCTACGACGCGCTCATCGTTGCCTCGCTCATCGAAGCCGAAGCGAAGCTCGAAGTGGATAGGCCGCTCATCAGCAGCGTCATCTACAACCGGCTCGAGATCGGTCAGGGGCTCAACATCGATGCCGCTCTCGTCTATGCCAAAGGTGAGCGGGGAGTGCCGCTGGCCCAGGATCGGGAAATCGATTCCCTCTACAACACGTATAGGTACGCCGGCCTCGTGCCAACGCCGATCTCGACGGTGCGGCGAGCCTCACTCGAAGCTGCCGCCGACCCGGCCGACACCAACTTCTACTACTACGTGGTGGTCGACTTCGATGGGGGCCACGGGTTCTCCACCACCCTGGACGAGCACAATGCGAAGGTGGCGAAGGCTCGAGCCGACGGGGTGATTTAGGGAATCGCTGCTGGCTGCTCGCTGCTTGCTGCTCGCGTAGTCCCTCGTCCTTCGTCCTTCGTCCCTCGCAAGAACGCGGGTAGTGCGTCGTCGAAGTCGAAGTACTGATGGCTACCGTTTCCTCATGCTCCGATTAGTTGTTCTCGGTGATCCGATTGATCACAGTCTCTCGCCGCGGCTCCATACCGCCGCGCTCGAGGCGGCCGGGATCGAGGGGCGGTACGAGGCCCGTCGGGTCGATGCCGAGGGCATGGTGACGGCCGTCCAGGAGCTTCGAGATGGCCGGCTCGATGGGGCGAATGTGACCATGCCACACAAGAGACTGGCGGCGCAGTTGGTCGATGAGCTCGGCGCCGAGGCAGCTAGAGCCGGCAGCGTCAACACGCTCTTCGTGCGGGGTGGCGCAGTGGTCGGGGAGAGTACCGACATTGCCGGGATTCGCCTCGCGTGGGGCGAGCTACCCCCTGGACCGGCGCTCATTCTCGGCGGGGGAGGGGCAGCCGCGGCCGCATTGCTCGCCCTCGAAGGACGGCCTCTCAGCGTCTCGACCAGGCACCCCCGGGCGGCCGCTCGCCTCATCGAACGCAGCGGGGTTGCTGCCGACCGCGTTGAGTGGGGATCTCAGGTCGCAGGGGCCGTCGTCGTGAACGCGACACCGCTCGGCATGACGGGCGAAGGGCTCCCACCCGGGCTCCTCGAGAATGCGAGCGGGCTCTTCGACATGCCCTACGGAGGAATCCCCACTGAAGCAGTAAGACGGGCCGTCGCCCTCGGGATTCCGGCCGTAGACGGGCGTGAAATGCTGCTGGCGCAGGCGGCGTGTTCGTTTGAGCTGTGGACCGGAGCGACGGCGCCACTCGCAGCCATGCGGGGTGTGCTCACGGTCGACCACTCGCCGGAGCCGAATCTCTAAAGCACCGCCCATTCCTTGCCGTAACACATCGAGGAAAGAGGCAAGGAGAACACGTGACCACCGAAGCGCGGCATCTCGGCACGATGCTGCTTCAGGAAGGCCTGCTGAGTCGGGCAGATCTTGATCGTGCCACAGAGATACAAGCCGAGACCAGCCTTCCCCTCGGAAGGATCCTCGTCGAGGAAGGGTTCGTCAAGGAAACCGACCTCGTCAAGACGCTGGCACATCACATCGGCCTCGAATTCGTTTCTCTCGACGAGGTTTCAATAGATCCCTCGGCAACGGCGCTCGTACCGGAAGCTCTTGCGAGGCGCTATGCCGCCATCCCGATCGGCTTCGAAGACGGAAGCCTGATCGTTGCCATGGCCGACCCGGCCAACGTTCTCGCCATCGACGACATTCGCGCCATCACCGGCATGGATGTTCTCCCCAAGGTCGCAACCCGCACCGAGGTCGAGGATGCCATCTCTCGCATGGCTCAGTTCGATGACGCCGTCTCTGACCTTGGTGAGTTGCTCGACGACCAGGCCGAAGTCGAGGATCTTTCTTCGATGGAGGCTTCCATCGAAGAAGCTCCGGTCGTCAAGCTGGTCAACACCATCATCACCCGTGCTATCAACGAACGGGCGTCTGACATACACATCGAGCCGGGTGAGAAGGAGTTGCGGGTACGGTTCCGTATCGACGGCGTGCTCCATGAGGCGATGAGCACCCCTCGCACGATCACGAACGCCATGGTCAGCCGCCTCAAGATCATGGCAGACATCAATATCGCAGAGCGGCGGATCCCCCAGGACGGCCGGATAAGCCTCAAAGTGCAGGGCAGCCAGATCGACCTGCGCGTCGCGACCCTGCCATCGGTGTACGGAGAGAAAGTCGTGCTTCGTATTCTGGACAGAAGCTCGATCCTGCTCGAACTCTCCGACCTTGGCTTCAGCGAGCACAACCTGGAGCGATTCGAGTCCTCGTACACCAAGCCGTATGGCGCGATCCTCGTGACCGGCCCCACCGGTTCCGGTAAATCGACGACCCTCTACGCCACGCTCAACGTCCTCAACCGACCCGAAGTGAACATCATCACTACGGAGGATCCGGTCGAGTACCGCCTCGCCGGGATCACCCAGGTTCAAGTCAACCGCAAGGCAGGTCTCACATTCGCCTCGGCGCTCCGGTCGATTCTTCGCGCGGACCCCGACATAGCGCTCATTGGTGAGATCCGAGACCGGGAGACGGCGCAGATCGCCATCGAAGCTGCGCTCACCGGTCACCTCGTTCTATCGACGCTGCACACGAACGACTCGTCATCGAGTATTGGCCGGCTCATCGAGATGGACGTCGAGCCGTACCTGGTGGCGTCATCGATCGACGCCGTGCTTGCCCAGCGACTCGCTCGCCGCCTGTGCGAGAAGTGCCGCGTTTCCGGACCCCCCGACACCGAACGATTCGAAAGCGCCTCGATCGAGGTCCCGAAAGAGATGTATCTTCCGGGCGGGTGCACGGCGTGTGCCAACACCGGCTATCGAGGGCGGATGGCGCTGCACGAAGTTCTCCTCGTGAGCGAGGACATTCAGCGCATGGCGGTGGAACGTCGACCGTCCGACGAGATCCAGAAGATCGCAATTGAACAGGGCATGACCACTCTATGGCAAGACGGGTTGGCCAAGGTTGCCGCCGGAATGACCTCCATGGAGGAAATCATGAGAGTGGTGGCATGAGCCGAGTCAGCCGTCAACTCGGCGAGGCGCTGGTCAACAAGAGACTGTTGAGCCGGGATGTTCTCGAAGAACTGCTCGTCCAGGAGAGCTCCGCCGGGGTTCCCCTCGCCAAGCTCCTCGTCTCCTCAGGTCATGTGACCGACGGAGACCTGCTCGGGGTCGTGGCCGACCAGCTCGGTCTAAGCTACATCGATCTCGAGAATGCGATCATCCAACCCGATGCCCTCAACCGGATCGACGCCCGGACCGCACGCCAGCTGGTGGCGGTGCCGATAGCGACGGCAGACGACGGGGTCGTGGTGGCGGTAGCCGATCCGTTCACCGACCATCTGCGTGAAACGCTCGAGACCGCCTGTGGTAGTCCGGTGTCGATCGCACTCGCCACCAAGCGGTCGATCGACCGGGTGCTCGGGGACTATTTCATTCTGGAGGACGAATCGGCCCCGATCGAGGTCTCCGAAGAAATTCACCTCAACGACCTTCTCAAGGTCCTCATGGAGAATGCCGGCTCCGACCTGCACATGACGGCGGGAACGCCGCCGCAGATCCGGGTCAACGGCCACCTTCGACCGCTCGAAGAATTCGGTCTGATGATGCCGGCCGAGCTGCGGCGGATGATCTACGGGATTCTGACCGCCGACCAGCGCCAGCGGCTGGAGGAGAACCGTGAGCTCGACGCCTCCCACCCCGTCCCGGGCCACGGCCGGTTCCGGGTGAACGTGTTCTTTCAGCGTGACTCGGTGGGAGCCGTGTTGCGTGCGATTCCAAACGAGATCGTGAGCCCGGCCGACCTGGGAATGCCACCGATTGTGAGCAGCCTCGCCAGCCTTCACCGCGGCCTCGTGCTCGTCACCGGTCCGACCGGCTCGGGCAAGTCGACGACGCTTGCGTCGATCGTCAACCTCATCAACGAGGAGCGCTCCGTTCACATCATGACGATCGAAGACCCGATCGAGTTCCTGCACAAGCACAAGAAGGCGATCGTCAACCAACGGGAGGTCGGGACCGACACGTTCAGCTTCAACGACGCCCTCAAGCACGTGCTTCGCCAGGACCCCGACGTCATCCTGGTGGGGGAGATGCGCGACCTCGAGACAATCAGTGCCGCCCTCACCGCCGCCGAGACCGGTCACCTCGTGTTCGGAACCCTCCATACCCAGAGCGCCCCGCAGTCGATCGATCGGGTGATCGACGTGTTCCCATCACACCAGCAGTCACAGGTCCGGGTCCAGCTCGGAAGTTCGATCCAGGCCGTCGTCAGCCAGCAGCTTCTTCCCACCGCCGACGGGCAGGGACGGATCGTCGGAGTCGAAGTGATGATCGCCACGGCCGCCATTCGCAATCAGATCCGCGATGGCAAAGTGCATCAGATCCCCTCTGCCATGCAGGCCGGCTCAAAACACGGCATGCAGACGATGGACCAGTCGCTCGCCGAACTCGTCCAGCGCGGCAAGATCACTCGCGAGCTCGCCTTCGAGCGCTGCGCCGATCCCGAGGGGCTCAAGCATCTCCTGGGAGGCGGCTAAATGGCCACGACCTTTGAATACCGCGCCAGGGACAAGACCGGCAAGGTCACTGAAGGCCAGATCGAGGGATCGTCGAAGGACGCGGTCGTAAAGGCACTTCGTGAGAAGGGCGCCGTGCCGCTGGCGGTTGAAGAGGTCAAGAATTCCAGCCTTCAGATGGAGATCAATATCCCGGGTCTCAGTGACCGGGTGAAGGCGAAGGACGTGTCGGTCTTCAGCCGGCAGTTCGCCACCATGATCAACGCCGGTCTTTCCCTGCTCAGGTCATTGTCGGTCCTCGAGGAGCAAACCGAGTCCAAGCCGCTCGCCAAGATCATCGGCGAGGTCCGGCGCGACGTCGAACGAGGAGTTGGGCTCTCGACGGCGCTCGAGAAGCACCCGAAGGCCTTCTCTACGCTGTATACCTCGATGGTTCGAGCCGGCGAGGCAGGTGGTGTGCTGGACGACACGCTGATTCGACTCGCCAATGCCCTCGAGAACCAGGTGGCGCTGCGCAGCAAGATCAAGTCGGCCATGGCCTACCCGGTCGTGGTGCTGTCAATGGTGGCGATGGTGGTTCTCGCCATGCTCGTCTTCGTGGTCCCGATCTTCCAGGATCTCTATGCCGGTGCCGGTGGGGAACTGCCGGTTCCAACCAAGATCCTCATTGGTGGCTCAGACGCCCTCAAGAACTACTGGTTCATCGTCTTCCCGCTGATCGGAGCTTCGGTATGGGCCTTCCGGCGTTGGATCAACACCCCGCCCGGGCGGCGGGTGTGGGACTCCTTCAAACTGAAGATGCCCGTGTTCGGTGGAGTCGTCCACAAGACGGCGATCAGCCGCTTCTCCTCCACGCTCGGCGTCCTCCTGCGCACCGGCGTACCCATCCTCCAGGCGATGGAAATCGTTGAGGATGTCTCCGGAAACGCCATCGTCGGTGAAGCCGTGGCCGACGTGGCCAAGTCCGTCAAAGACGGTGATTCCCTGGCCGTCCCGCTGGCAAGTCACAAGGTCTTTCCTTCGATGGTGGTGCAGATGATTGCCGTCGGTGAGGAGACCGGGGCGGTCGACGCCATGCTCGAGAAGGTGGCGTCGTTCTACGACCAGGAGGTCAACGACACGGTCGATGCCCTTACCAGCCTCCTCGAACCGCTGCTCATCGCATTCATGGGTATGACCGTCGGCGGCATCCTCGTCGCCCTCTACCTCCCGATGTTCAATCTGGTCAACGTCGTTGGCTAGATGAAGCTTCGCTTCACCTAGCTTGGCAGGCGCTTCGCGCCTGCAGGTTGCCAAGACTCGCCCACCTGTCTTCCGCCGATCGCCTTCCCAGGTCAGTCCCCCCGGCT
>SHLN01000112.1 GCA_004283105.1 Acidimicrobiia bacterium | reverse complement strand
CCGCAACGCGGTCGACTGGCTGGCGCGCCAGCCACGGCCGTTCACCCTCCTCGTCGACGGCTACAACGTGACGTTCCGATTGAGTGGCGGCCCGGATGCGGCTGCCCGTGAGCGGCTCAACGAGGAGCTATCCCGCTTCAAGCTCCGCGCCAAGACACCGGTGAACGTGGTGGTCGTCTACGACTCAGCCATAAGCCCCGAGGTCGAAACGGGAGCCGGTCCGGGCGGAATCTGGCTTCGGTACACCAAGCTGGGCTTGACCGCCGACGACGAGATCCGCCGACTCGCCGCCGAGACCGTTGAGCCTCTCGCCGTCGTGAGCAGCGATCGCGAAGTACGCGAGGGCTCCGAGCAGTTCGGCGCCATCGTCATCTGGTCCGAGGCTCTTGTCGCCTGGATCCAGGGCCGCTAGCGGCCGATCGTCTTGCCGACCGAGCGCAGCTCCTCGCACGTCTGAACAACCCGGGCGGCCATGGCCGTCTCGGCTGCCTTGAGATACGAGCGCGGGTCGTACACCTTCTTGTTGCCGACCTCGCCATCGATCTTCAACACGCCGTCGTAGTTGGCCATCATGTGGCCGGCGATGGGCCGGGTGAAGGCGTACTGGTTGTCGGTGTCCACGTTCATCTTGATGACGCCGTAGTCGACGGCTTCGTGAATCTCGGACATGAGCGAGCCGCTTCCACCGTGGAACACGTAGAGGAACCGGGCGTCCGGGTGGTTCGACTTCAGCGTGTCCTGGCACTCCTTGAGGATCTCGGGGCGGAGCTTGACGTTGCCCGGCTTGTAGGAGCCGTGCACGTTGCCGAACGTGGCGGCCAGCAGATACGTGTGCTCGCCCGGCACGCCGAGCGCTTCGACCACCTTCATGACGTCCTCGGGGGTGGTGTAGAGGTTGGCGTTCTCGGCCGCCTCGACGCCGTCCTCCTCGCCGCCGACCACGCCGGCCTCGACCTCGAGGAGTACGTCGAGCGGTGTCATCTCCTCATAGAGCTGGGCCGAGATCTTGAGATTCTCGTCGAGGGGGATGGCCGAGCCATCGAACATGTGGCTCTGGAACAGGGGCGGTTTGCCCTCGCCGCGCCGCTGCTTGGCGATCTCCAGCAGCGGCCGGATGAACGTGTCGACTTTGTCGGCCTGGCAGTGGTCGGTGTGGAGAGCGAAGTTGACCGGGTAGCGGTCCGCCAGGCTCGAGGCGAACTCGGCCAGGGCGGCGGCACCCGCGGCCATGTCCTGGACATAGGTGCCGCTGCCGAAGCTGCCGCCTCCGGTGCTGATCTGGATGATGCCGTCTGACTCGGATTCGGCCAGGCCCCGCATGGCTGCGTTCATGGTCTCCGAAGAGGTCACGTTGATGGCGGGGAAGGCATACTTGCCTTCCTGAGCGGCGGCGAGCATCGCCTTGTACTTGTCGGGCGTTGCGATGGGCATGAGTGGTCCTCCGTCTCAAGTTCTCAACAGAACCCTACAGTTGCCCGATGCCGCGGCAATTGACCCATGCGCCTGATTCGAGAGCGCCGGTGATCGTCCAGTACTTCAAGTACCCGGGTGACCTCCACTGGCGCCACGACATGGTGTCCCTGGGCGAGGACGAGCACGGCCTGTGGCTGGGCGGCCCGGCCGGGACGACGATCCAGCGCGGCCACGAGCCTGCCAAACAGTGGCCGAGCCCGTTCGTGCAACTCGTTGCTCCGGACCGGTGGTGGACCCTGTTCTTCAACGGAGATCACAGCGACGACTACCGCATCTACGTCGACGTGATCACACCCGCCACGCGGCCGACGCCAGATCTGGTGGAGATGGTCGACCTCGATCTAGACGTTGTGCTTCGCCACGATCGGTCGGTCGAGGTCCTCGATGAGGACGAGTTCCTCGCTCACTCCAACCTGTTCGCCTACCCGGACTCCATCGTCGACCGCGCCCGCATGACCGCCGCCGACCTCGTCCTCAAACTCGAGTCCGGGGAAGAGCCCTTCGGAGTCGCGGGCGAGAAGTGGCTGAGGTTGGTCGAGGGGAACCCTTCGGGTTCCTAGGCGCTGCTTCGCAGCGCTGTCCTTCGTCCCTCGTCCCTCGTCACTAGCAAGAACGCGGGTAGCGCTCTGTCGAAGTCGAAGTCGAAGTCGAAGCAGGTGACGGGTGACCGGTGACTGGCGACCGGGTTACCGTTGCGGTTCCATGAGCAATCCTGTTCCATCCTCGAGTCGGGCCGGCCGGTTCCTCGTTACCGGCGAGGGGACCCAGCGCGAGGACTATGCCCCCCTCGACTGGACACTCCTTGGCTCGATTTCGCTCATCTGGGGAGCTTCCTTCTTGTTCATCGCGGTCGGGCTGCGCAGCCTGGCGCCGGGGGTAATCGCTTCGGCGCGGGTACTGCTCGGTGCCGGCGCCCTCATGCTGTTCCCGGCGGCTCGCCGGGCGATCGCCCCGGTCGATCGCAGCCGGGTAGTCCTGATCGGGATCGTCAGCCAGGCCGCACCGGCTCTGCTGTTCGCACTCGCCGAGGAACGGATCGAGAGTGCCCTGGCCGGGATGATGGTGAGCGCCACCCCCATTCTGACCGCCATACTCATGACGGCCATCACCCGCCGACTGCCGGGTCGGGTACAGCAAGTCGGACTGCTCGTCGGGTTTGCCGGGGTCATTGCTTTGACGCTCCCGAGCCTGTCGGGCGCCGGTGGATCGGCGCTGGGAGTCTTCTATGTCGTCATCGCGATCTCGGGGTACGCCTTCGCCAACGTGTTGTACCCACCGCTGCAGCAAAGCTATGGAGCGCTCCCGGTGATCATGTGGGCGCTGATCGCCGCTTCGGTGCTTCTTCTCCCGTTGGGAATCCTCGGCCTGGCGGACTCGAGCTTCGAGTGGGGACCGGTGCTGGCGATTGTGGCCCTCGGGGTGGTGGGCACCGGACTGGCCAGGGCCATGCACATGACCCTGATCGGCCGGGTCGGCCCGAACCGTGGCGCCATCGCCGGGTATTCGATTCCGGTCATCGCCCTCATCCTCGGAGTCGTCTTCCTGGACGAAACCGTAAAGCTCGTGCAGCTCGGCGGAGTGGTCCTCGTCCTCGCCGGCAGCTATCTAGTGAGCCGCAAGGAGGAGGTCAGTAGTAGGGGGGCTTCTGGCTGACGGCCGATGGCTGACGGCTGATGGCTGGATGCCGTTAGCCTCTTGCCAATGAGCAACAAGAAGAGCCAACTCGGCGTGACGCCGCTCAGCGAGGACGTTTCCGCCTGGTACAACGAGATCGTCTTCAAAGCCGAGCTGGCCGATCGCGGTCCCGCCAAGGGAACGATGGTCATCCGTCCATATGGCTACGCCATGTGGGAGATGCTTCAGGCCCAGCTCGATCAACGGTTCAAGGACACGGGCCACGTCAATGCCTATTTCCCGCTGTTTATCCCCGAGAGCTACCTCCACAGGGAAGCCGACCACGTCGAGGGGTTCTCACCCGAGCTGGCGGTTGTCACCCACGCCGGCGGCAAGGAGCTCGACGAGCCGCTCGTGGTCCGGCCGACGTCGGAGACGGTCATCGGGGAGATGTACGCCCGCTGGATCTCCAGCTATCGCGACCTGCCGGTGCTGATCAACGCCTGGAACAACGTCGTGCGTTGGGAGCTGCGGCCCCGCATCTTCCTCCGCACCACCGAGTTCCTCTGGCAGGAGGGCCACACCGCCCATGCTGACGAGGCGGAAGCGATGGAGGAGACCCTCCAGATGCTCGATGTGTATGCCGAGTTTGCCCGCAACGTGGCTGCCATCCCCATGATCGAGGGAGAGAAGACGCCGGGAGAGCGCTTCGCCGGAGCGGTCCGGACGTTCACCATCGAAGGGATGATGCGCGACGGCAAGGCCCTCCAGTCGGGGACCTCCCATTACCTGGGCACCAATTTCGCCAAGGCGTTCGATATCACCTACACCGATGTGAACAACGCTGTCCAGCACGTCCACACGACTTCGTGGGGCATGTCGACCCGGATGATCGGGGCGGTCATCCTCGCTCACGGCGATGATCAGGGCCTGGTGCTGCCGCCCCGGTTGGCGCCCATCCAGATCGTCATCATTCCGATCGGACGTGACGAGTCCGGAGAAGCCGCCCTCGCCAAGGCAAACGAACTTGCCTCCGAGCTGCGGGCGGGCGGCGTGCGGGTGCATGTTGACGACCGGGACGCCTCGCCCGGTTTCAAGTTCAACGATTGGGAGCTGAAGGGCGTGCCACTCCGGGCCGAGCTCGGACCGCGGGATCTCGAAGCGGGCCATGTGCTGGTCGCTCACCGGGTGGGAGAACACGACGAGAAGGGCAGGGCGGTCAAAGAGACGATTCCCTTCGCCGACTTCGTCGAGCGGGTACCCCACATGCTCGATGAGTACCACGGCTATCTTCTCGCCCGCGCCGATGCCTTCCGGGAAGAGAACACGAGCTCCACCGACGATTGGGACGCCTTCGCCGAGCAGGTGTCAACTGGGTTCGCCCTCGCCTTCCATTGCGGTCGCCCCGAGTGCGAAGACGACATCAAGTCGGCCAGTGCCGCAACTCCCCGTTGCATCCCCACCTACGGCGAAGCCGCCGAGGGTGTCTGCATCCGCTGCGACAATCCATCCACCTACGGCAAACGAGTGGTGTTCAGCCGGGCCTACTAGTCGGCTATCGGTCGCTCATTCCGGTGATGGCGCTTCGCCGGGCGTTTGGGCTCGGACGAACTGGTTGCCGAGTTCGGTGTTTGCCAGCCAGCATGCCCATGCCCAATCGTCCGAGTGCAGTCGTGCGTTGCGGATCTGCTCGAGGGCCTCGGGCAGTGGTGCGTCCCATGCCTTGAACCCCACCTCCTCTGTGACCGAGCCGATCTCCACGAACCCGCCTTCAACCAACTCGGTGATGATCTCCAGATCCCGCTGAGCTAGTTCTTCGGCGGACGTGACCGCAGAGAACTCCCGTACATAACTCTCGAGTTCCGCGAGCGACACCCAGTCGTCTCGCCCCGCCTCGAGCACCTTTTGGGCACTCCGGTTCACGGCGAACCTCCTATGTGAATCTTGATCACGGTACCGTCGGGCCCGTGGATGTCGATAGTGGGGCCACTACTCACACTGGTCTGACGCAACCCTATCCGCGTCCCCTCGGGTAGTTCGAGCAGCTGTCCCGGATAGCCAGATACCACGGGCACACCGTCCGAGCTGAGCTCTCTGAACGTCCGTTCGAGTGCTTGCCGGTCCGCAACCACGCGGTGTGGAGGAGTCCGACCCGGCGCGAGGTCGGTCAGGATCTCGTCCGTCCTGCGGCGACCCGCGCCGGTCCCGATTGCTCCAGTCTCGTCCGCAAGCCGCGTGGTGAGGTTGTCGAGGCGGGCTCGCAGGGTGGTTCTGACGTGCGAGAGGTTGAGTTTGCGGATGCTGTCCGGTGTGACACGGTCGATGCTTCGCAGGGCGCTGGCGAGCCGGGCGAGTTTGGCACCGCGGGTGGCGGCGGTGGCGGTGCCGGCAGTGAAGACGGCGGCGGCAACATCCGGTACGAGACCGCCGAGCCAGTAGCCCGGGTTGTCTTTGAGGGTGTCGATGTCGGCGACCTGGTAAAGAAAGTCACCGGGGGAGTTCCAGGCGAATTCGGCGAGCCGGCCGATGTCTCCCCAGTTGGTTGACCAGCGGTGCGGGTCGGTGATGACCTGGAGGGTGAGCCCGTAGACGCCGTCCCAGATGCCCTTGACCGCTCCTCCGGCTCCCTTGAAGAATTCGACGACCGGGTGTCCGTGTTCGTTGGCGGCTTCGAGTTCGGCCTGGGTCCGGGCGGCAGCGTCAAGGAGATCAGCGAGGGTGCCGGATTCGGCGAGGAGAGCGGTGGCGGCTTGCTGGTCTGCATCGCCCATGGTGGTGAGCGTGGTGAGCGCCGTACTGAGGGCGAGTTCCTGGTCGTCGCCATCGAGGTGGAGGGCGGCCTGGTGGGTGAGGTCGAAGAGAACGGGTGGGGGAGCGATTTGGGCGGCCACGACCAGGATTTCGGGGCCCTTTTCTTCAGCGCTCATGATGCGCCATATCTGATCGCCGGAGAGCCGGGTGACGAGGCTGGTGAAGAGGCTGGTTTCTTCCGCGACATTGAGGTTGCCGCCGCGGGCGCCGTCTAGTTCTCGGAGGATGCGGGACCAGTCTCCGTCGGTGAGTGAAGCCGAGACGAGGGTGGCAGTGGCCGGGTCGAGGCTGTCGAAGACCTCGCCGATCTCGAGGAGCTCTCCTCTGGATACGTCCCCAAACCAGCCCTGATCAAGGAGGGCCTGAATTCGCTCAACCGAGTCGACGGCGAGGCGTTCGTCGGGAGACTCGAGTGTGAGGTGGTGGAGGTTGTAGGCGGCGGTCGCTTCCCACACGTCCCATCCCTCGCCCGGATACTTGTCCGCCAGAATCGCGGCCAGGTCGCCCATTTGCCGCCACCACCCGGTCTCCAGCTCCTTGAGTTGGTCGGCAACCAGGTGCCGGGGGACTGATACCAGGGCGTCGATCTCTGCCTGGATCTCATCGAGCCGCGCCCGGCCGAGCTCGGCGAGGCGGAGAAGGGCGCCATCGGCCGAGCCGAGCATCGTCAGGGTGTGTTCCCACTCGGCTCTTGAGTCGCCTCGATCTACCGCTCCGACGGTCGTGTCGATCTGCCGTCCCCAACCCTCGGTGAAGGTCTCGATGGCGATGAGAGGCATGAGGTCCACGTGTTCGCCGACCGTGGTCAGGATGGTGCGGGTTGAGTGGCGGATTGACGAGATCTCGTCGTAGGCGTTGCGGAGACCGGTTCGACGGCCGGCGAGCCCGTCGGTATCTATTCCCACCCAAGACATTGTTAAACTATACTAAACAGTGTAAAAACGGTCAATAGGCACACAACCAGGTCGGGTACTCCTCCTCTTCCGACCGAGAGCGCTCGGACCGATACTGGTGGTGAGGTCTGCAATGACTCGGTTCTTCTCTCTCGTGCTTGTCGCGGTCGTGCTGGCCCCCGCGTGCTCCGACGATGTCGATTTGGACACGTCATTCGTGCCATCAACGACGGCAGCCACGACCACCACGACGGCGCCGGTGGGCAATCTCGTGATGACCCCGCTTGGGGCCATGCACTGGCGAGAGATGTCATTGGCGGCCGGAGGTCAGGGCCCGGGAGGCGGACTTGCCGGGATCGGGATCGACGATGGACTCGTGCTGCTGGTTCGCTCTCGACAATCGCAGCTTGTCACCTGCCTCGCCGGCTCCGACTGCCGGACGGAAACCCCGGATCTCGGAGGCGGTAGCGCGTTGTGCCTTGCGTCCGGTTCGGAGATGCTGTGGCTTGGCGGATCTGCGGACGGAGCCCCGGCCGTGTGGTCGTCTCCCGACGGTTCGGCATGGCAACTCCACCAGCTACCCGTTGCCTCGGACTTCGCTGGTCCGGCATTCGCGACGGAGATTGTTGTATCGAGCGATCGAACGCTCGTGCTGGCACCGTCCTCCGGAGACCGACCAATGGGTCCCGACAACCCACCGCTCGTGTGGGTCGGTGACGAATCCGGCTTCGAGTCGGTCGATAACCCACACGAATCGATGCTCGACGCCGCTTCGGCGTCCGGCGTGTTCGGGGAGCCGACAACCGTGGTGGGGGATGAGGCGGGCTTCGTTGCAGGGCTCGGCGCCGGTCCTTTTCCGTATACCCCGAGCGCCACTTCCTGGTTCCGTTCAGGTGACGGGATCGTCTGGAACGAGGTGCAACCCTCGTCCGGTGACACCCGCGTGCGTGGTCTCGCCCGGCTGGGTACCCGGTACCTTGCCCTGACTGAGTCGGGTGGCAGCGAATCCGTTCGCTGGAGCGAGGACCTCGCCGGGTGGACCGAGCTTGGCATCCCCGGACTCATCTACGGCGTCGAGTGCGGACGAAGCGGATGCGCGGTCCTCGCACTGGAGGGCGGGAGCTACGGGCTCTGGCTCTCGGTGGACGGTCTGGTCTGGGACGGCCCGGTTCCGCTGGTCGAATTCGAGGAGATGGGAGACGTGAACGGCCGGCAGCTCGTGGTCGGAGATGGCCTCGTGGCGGTATGGATGCAACCCGGCATTGCTGAGACCATCCCGGACACCCGAATCTGGATCGGCGAGGTCGTTGGCAGCTGAGTTTGTGGCTGGTTGATGCACTCCAGTGAGTTTCTTGTCACACCTGGTTGATACGGTGCTGACAGTGAAAGGAGGGCGGAGATGCTCATCGATTGTGACGAATGTGTGATGCAGGACACGAGCGCGTGTGACGACTGCGTCGTGACCGTTTTGTTGGCGGGGCAGTCGTTGCGTCGCGTCGAGCTCGACGCCGTGATGACCTTCCGGCGCGGTGAGAAGCTCGAGC